>JAZRLX010000096.1:0-8211 GCA_045647085.1 Pilosibacter sp. | reverse complement strand
CTCTAATTCAGGTGTTTCGCCTTGTAAATACAACGTTTCAGAGTTATCGCTTATAGTGGAATCTCTTTAAATGATATGGGTATATTATTCCTAATCATTCATTATATGGTTAGGTTGTAGAGGATAAAATGGTTTGCCCTTTAACAAGTTAGAAGAAATTCTGACTAGGGATTTTTATTTAGAAATTTATTTGTTGTAAAGGAAAATAAAAAGGATATAATTAATTTATAGTGAAAAGCTGCGAGATATGGATACAAACTTCAATCAAAAAAATGAGCGAAGTTTTGAGCGGAGTTTTATCAAAGAAAAATTATGTTAATCTTGAAAAAATAATTACATATTTAGAAAAAACAGGAAAAATTGAATCAGAGGTGTTGTAAGTAATGGAAGGAATATTAGGTGTCGGGAACGGGAACATTGGGAAATCCGGACGATAATCAGGTCTTAGATCCGGCCATTGCATATTTCCCGGATAAGCCGGACGTCCACCTTCCGGAGCGACTGGTGTAGTTGGGATATTTGCGATGTCATCGCCCGGATATACCGGTGCTCCACCGGGAGGAGCGATAGGAGTAGAAGGAATCTGTCCGGGATCCTGCCACCTTCCGGAGGAACCATTTGATTCTTCCGACGTAAAGTTTGGAGTTGTATTGGTATCAGGCATAAGAAACCTCAGAGTTCTTTTTGCTATAGGATATGAAAAAAGATGAAAAAAAGTTCCTGTTGACAAAAAAACATATGCGTGATAATATATCAAAAGTTTCTTGTTATGCTACTATAGCTCAGTAGGTAGAGCGCATCCTTGGTAAGGATGAGGTCTCCGGTTCAAGTCCGGTTAGTAGCTTGCGCGTAGACAGAGAGCAGTGCGAAAAAAGAAAAGAGAGAATCCTAGTATTATGCTTGCATATAAGCTAGAATTCTCTCTTTTCTTTTTTTATAGGGCACGAGCACGCGACCAGTTCTTATTTCTGCTTGATCGGTTCCGGATTTGTTCGCTCGATCAGTACTGCCTCACGATCGATCACCGGTCCCATATGATAATATCCTTCTGTAAGTTCGTTCAGACGATCAAAGGAAATACGTCTGTTTGCTTTTTTCGGCTGATCAAGGATAAACTCGATTCCATCCTGGAAATAGAGCTGATCAAACTCAGGATCATCCAGCTCCTCATAATAAGGATCAAACATGAGAACATGATCGTCCTCAACTTCTGTCAATAAAACGTAATGTGCAACATCAATATATAGACGGAGAACGACTACGCCGCCGTTTCTGATAAAATTACAGATTCGATGATCTTTTTCAAATACGACGTCCTGGCGGCCTAAAAACTTACAATAAACAGGGAAATTACGTCCCATACTGTAATCATTTAAAAAACTTGCCATGAAGCGCATAGCAGCACAAGAGGTACCGTGTTTTCCGATTTCACCTTTTGTGTTATGAGCATCGTTGCAATAGAGCATAATAAATTTTGCAAGATCCGGCGGAAGCTCCTCACGTTCAAATAAATAGCGGAAAGCATTTAACAGAGAAACCGGTCCGCAGTCAAATTCTGTGGATTGGTAGTTTAATAAATTTTTCATGCCAGAACCTCTTTTCGTATTTATTCTGTCTTGATGGAATGACTCCAGAGTGATTGTAATATAACTTGATTAGCGGAATTTGTCAATAATTTAGGAGAAAATGAGCGAAATATATACTAAGTTTTGTAGAAAATAACCAGAAATATTGACAGAATAATAACATAACGGTATAATTAATTCGATAATTTAATCTGGGTAACCAGAGATGATTGTTAAGCTTTATTTAATCAGGAGGTAGTAAATATGAGAAAAGGCTTTCCGAAAATTATCAGTGTTGTCCTAAGCGTTGCGTTGGCTCTGAGCTTAACTGCTTGTGGCGGTGGCCAGAAGACAAATGAAACAACAGCAGCACAGAATGCGACACAGGCGCAGACAGTAACAGAAAAAATCGTAAACGTGGGCGTTACGAATACACTGGAATCTCTTAATCCGTTATTGTTAAACGGTGGTGAGATCAATAAATATGCAACAGGACTAATGTTCCTGCCGCTCATGGAACTTGACAAAGAGCTGAATTTCCAGCCGATGTTAGCAGATTCCATTACAACAGAAGATAACCGTAACTTTATTGTTCATATTGATGAGAAAGCAACTTGGTCCGACGGAACTCCGGTTACCGCAGCGGACGTTGAATATACAGTACTTCGCCTTGCAAGCCCGGTTATTGCAAACACCGCGATGATGTACTATGTATTTGAAGGTGTAGGCGATGATGGTTTCGTAGAAGAAGGTGCAACAAGCATTGCTGGTGTAAAGGTGATCGATGAAAAGACAATCCAGTTTACAACAAAGGATACCATGTCTTTAAACACATTCCAGAACTCCTATGCACGTTACCTTTTAACACTTCCGAAACATAAGATCGAGCAGTACAGCGAGGCAGAACTTTCCACAGCAGAATGGTTCACAAAACCGGACGTTGTAAGCGGTCCGTATATTGTGACAGATTACGATGTGGATCATTACATCTCCTATACTGCCAATACAGAGTACTGGAAAGGTGCTCCGAAGATTGAAAAGTTAAATATTCGTATTGTGGATGGCAGTCAGATCTATGCAGGTCTTCAGTCCGGTGAGATTGATATTACACAGCATACAATGACAGATATCCCGATGCAGGATTATGAGAGCATTGAGGCTCTTCAGAATGTTGATATTATCTACGGTTCTCCGGTTACAAACCAGTCTATGTTTATTCAGACTGCGAACATTCCGGATGCAAAAGTGCGTCAGGCTATGCTTTATGCGATCGACCGTGAGAAGATCCTGAATGAACTTATGAAGGGTCATGGCGAAGTTGTGGATGGTTTCTTATCCAGTGCCAGCCCGTACTTTGATGAGACGATCACACCTGTGAAGTATGATCCGGAAAAAGCAAAATCGCTTCTGGCAGAAGCAGGATGGGACGGAAGTAAAGTGCTTCAGTTCTATGTAAACTCCGGTGATTCTACATTTGTGAATGCTGCAACGATCATGGTAGCTCAGTGGCAGGCAGTTGGCATTAAGGCAGAAGTGAAGACAGTTGATTTTGCAACACTGATGTCAGTATCCGGCTCCAATGATTATGATATCTTAGCAGTACAGTACACATATGCACCGGTAGACCCGTATGCAGACATGAACTGGTTATTAAGCGGTGAAGGCAGCTGGACCGGCTATTACGATGAGAGTGTAAGCGAGGCACTGGCAGCGACACAGACAACAATGGATGGTGAGGAGCTGACAAAGCTTTATTCCGTTGTTAATAAGAAGACACAGGAAGATGTTCCGATGATCTCTGCTTATGTGATCAGTGCTCTTGGCGCAAAGAATAAGCGTCTTACAGTTGCAGAACCGAGCGTTTACGGCTTCTTCAATGAAGTTCACAATTGGGATGTGACTCAGTAATATCCGGAAATAAGTGAGGAAATGCAATGTCGCATTTGTTAGAAGTAAAAGACCTGACAACAGCGTTCTCTGCAGATTATGGAGAAACAGTCAGTGTCGATCATATTAGTTTTCATGTGGATGAGGGAGAAACCGTCTGCATCGTTGGTGAATCAGGATGTGGAAAAAGTGTAACTTCCCTGTCTATTATGGGATTATTAGGAAGAGGCGGAGCTGTCAAAGACGGCTCTGCTCTCTTTGATGGTAGGAATCTTTTAGAATTAAATGAAAAAGAACTGGATGAACTGCGCGGAAATCGTATTTCCATGATTTTCCAGGATCCGCTGACTTCATTAAATCCGGTTTTCACAGTGGGAAATCAGATTACAGAAAGTATTCGTACGCATATGGATCTTTCAAAAGAAGAAGCGAGAGAGCGTGCGATCCAGGTACTGGCAAAGGTAGGAATGCCTGATCCGGAAGGAACGATGAAAAAGTATCCGCATACGTTATCGGGCGGAATGCGCCAGCGTGTGATGATCGCTATGGCGCTTAGCTGTGATCCGGCTCTTTTGATCGCGGATGAGCCGACAACCGCGCTTGATGTGACCATTCAGGCTCAGATCATGTCGCTGTTAAAGAAACTTCGTGAAGAGAGTGGAATGTCCATGATCCTGATCACACACGACATCGGTTTGGTTGCCAGGATGGCGGATCGCGTGATCGTCATGTATGCAGGACAGTTGATCGAAGAAGCTCCTGTGAAGGAGTTGTTTGCTGAGCCGCGTCATCCATATACGAAGGCGCTTCTGGCGACAGTTCCGAGTATTTATGATGAAAAGGACAGAGTCTTGGAGTCGATTCCGGGTATTGTTCCGGAAAACTATGACAAGATCAAAGGCTGTCGCTTTGCAGACCGTTGTCCGTATAGGAAACCGGAGTGTGACGAACCGCAGATGGATATCGTCATCAATGACCATCACAGAGTAAAGTGTTGGAGAGCGGAGAAAATTAGAGCATGACAATAGAGAAAGCCCATGGTCCTCTTTTAAAAGTGGAGGACATGAAGAAATATTATCCCATTAAGGGAGGCATTCTTGGGCGCACCATCAGTCAGGTTAAGGCTGTGGACGGAGTCAGTTTCGAGATCAGGGAAGGTGAAACACTTGGTCTTGTTGGTGAATCCGGTTGTGGAAAGTCCACGATCGGCCGCCAGATCATCGGTCTGGAGAAACCGACAGAAGGTAAGATCTACTATGACGGTATGGACCTGACTGCGGTGGGAGAAAGTGAGATGAAAAAGATACGTACTGATATTCAGATCGTATTTCAGGACCCATATTCATCTCTGAATCCAAGAAAGCATATTTATGAGATTCTGGCACAGCCGATGTTGTATCATGGCAAGTCAGACAAAGCGTCGCTTGACAAAGATCTGGAAAAGCTTCTTGATATGGTAGGACTATCCAGAAATGTACTGGGACGTTATCCGCATGAGTTTTCCGGCGGACAGAGACAGAGAATTGTGATCGCGAAAGCGTTATCGTTGAATCCGAAGTTTTTGGTATGTGATGAGCCGGTCAGCGCGCTGGATGTATCCATTCAGGCGCAGATTTTGAATCTTTTGAAGTCACTTCAGAAAGAATTGAATCTGACTTGTCTCTTTGTTGGACACGGTCTGGGTGCAGTCAATTATGTCAGTGACCGAATCGCGGTAATGTATCTTGGTAAGATCGTGGAGCTTGGTGAAGCGAAAGATGTACTGTTAAATCCGGTGCATCCGTATACCAATGCTTTGATCCAGGCAGCGCCGGTTCCGGACCCGGAAATGGAACAGAAAGATCATCAGATCCTTCAGGGCGAGATTGGTTCCAGTGTGAATCCGCCGTCCGGCTGCAGATTCCATCCGAGATGTCCGTTTGCTGCAGAAATCTGCAAAAAAGAAGAACCGGTACTGAAAGTTTGTGCAAGTGCTGAAACAGCCGGAATGAAAGGACACCAAGTTGCCTGTCATTATGCAGATAAGATGATCATGAACGGAAAGGCGGGGAGCGTATGAGCAAATATATTATCAAACGAATTCTGATCGCTATTCCTGTTTTGATCGGCATTACGATCATTGATTATGCAATTATGTGCCTGGCAGGAAGTCCGTTAGAGATGCTTCAGGGACCGCGTATTTCTGAAGCGGCTGTAGAAGCAAAAAAGATCGCACTTGGATTGGATCAGCCAATCTATGTTCAGTACTTTGTATGGCTGGAACAGCTGCTGCAGGGGAATATGGGATTTTCCATGAAATCTTATCAGCCGGTCAGCCAGATGATCACAGAGCATCTTTGGCCGACCTTGCTTCTTATGGGAGCATCGATGATCACGGGACTCTTGATCGCGATCCCGGCCGGTATTTACAGTGCAGTAAAACAGTATTCTAAAGGAGATTATATCGTGGTGACAGCCTCCTTTTTGGGAAGCAGTGTACCGGGATTTTTCCTTTCTATGATTCTGGTTTATATTTTTACAGTAAAATTAGGATTACTTCCGTCCAGTGGTATGATCACATTAGGTACAGACGGAGGTGCGGCAGATATCGCAAAACATATGGTTATGCCTGTGTTGGTTTTAGCATTTTCAATTGCGGGAACCAATATTCGTTATATCCGAAGTGCGGTTCTCGAGATCTTGCAGCAGGATTACCTGCGTACAGCCAGATCCAAAGGTATCGGTCATTTCCTTGTGATCAACAAACATGCACTGCGCAATGCATTGATCCCGATCGTTACCGTGATCGGCATGCAGATCCCGCTGCTGTTTGGCGGTCAGGTGATCATTGAACAGATTTTTTCATGGCCGGGTCTGGGACTCATGACAATGAGCGCCATTAACAGCCGTGATTATCCTGTTATCATGGGTGTCTGCCTCCTTTCTGCGATCGTAGTTCTGGTGGCAAACCTGGTGACAGACATTTTATATGCCCTTGTCGATCCGACGATTCAGTTAAAATAATGGAACGGCAGATGGAAAGGCATGGTAAAAGGTAGATAAAGATGAACGCGACGAAAAAAAACATTGATATTTCAAATGAAAGCTATTGGCAGACCGTCTTTCGCAGATTCCGTAAGCATCGTCTGGCGATGATCAGTATGGTTCTACTTTTTGTTTTAGGTGGTGCGGCGCTTTTTGCACCGATCATTGCACCATATGATCCGGCGGAACTGGCAGGTCCGTTTGCGGCACCGCCAAGTGCAGAATTCCTTCTTGGAACAGACCAGATCGGTCGAGATGTACTGAGCAGACTTTTGTATGGTATGCGTATCTCTCTGCTGGTAGGTATTATGGCGACATTGATCTCAACCGTGATCGGTGTAGTATTGGGATTGGTTTCCGGTTATTTTGGCGGAGTCCTGGATATGATCATCATGCGTTTTACGGATATGGTTATGTCATTCCCGTATATTTTATTGGTTCTTGTTGCAGCTACGATCTTTGAACCGGGACTCTGGAGCATTATCCTGATCCTTGGTTTTGTAGATTGGCCGGGTGTAGCGAGACTGGTGCGAGGTAACGTTCTGGCTCTCAGAGAGACTAATTTTGTAAAAGGTAATCTGGTGGCAGGAATGCCTCTCGGACATATTTTATTTTCAGAAATCCTTCCGAATACGATGGCTCCGATCCTGGTGCATGCGACTTCGGTTTTGGCACTTTCAATGCTTGATGAAGCCGCACTCAGCTTTCTGGGTCTCGGTATTCAGCCGCCGGATGCGAGTCTTGGCAATATGTTAAACGGTGCACAGTCCTTGACCGTATTGACAAGACAGCCGTGGCTCTGGCTTCCGCCCGGTATCATGATCGTGGTTCTGGTTATGGCGATCAACTTTGTGGGTGATGCACTGAGAGATGCATTGGATCCGAATAGTGGACATAGAAGGTAAAATAGATATTTAACTGAGGAAATGTTTTTATAAAGCATTTCCTCTTTTTGTTCATTCACATATGCAATATTCTGCAAACCAGCTGCGTTTCCGAATTTTGTACGTCCATCTATGATCAGCCGCTCTCGACAAACTCAGCCCTAACGGGCTTCAGACAAGTCTCCGCGGCTGAAATTAGTCCGTACAAAATATACGGAAGCCTTGCAAATGTTTTCAGAATACAGCATATGGAATTGAACAAAGAGCAGAAATACAAAAACATTTTCTCACCAAAAATCCACTTATCAGCCCTGCACATTCTAAAAAATGCTAGCTATCTGAGCGTTGTACAATTATTTGTATTTAGTTAGGACAACTTGGCTATGAAAAAGTTCCAGGGTGTCAGGTGTTTTCAAGAAGGACCATAGAATTCCGTCGGTACTTGGCGCTTTAGCGCCTTAGTACCGTTACGCAATTCTCTGAGCGAAAGCGTGTCCGCTTGAAAATTCCTGCCACCCTGGGACTCTTTATTACCAAGTTGACTCAACTAAATATCCACTTTGTTAAGAACATAACATAAATCATGCAAGAGATTGATTTTTCTATTTACAGTGCTATAATTAAAGAACGCCTTAACGACGTGAAATGTTATAGAATGTACGAGAGGTGAACAACATGAAAAAATCATACGAAATGGACATGTGCAATGGGCCGATTTTAAGCAAGGTCTTGGTTTATGCATTCCCGCTGATGCTTTCCGGTATTCTGCAGTTATTATTTAATGCTGCGGATGTGATCGTGGTTGGCCGATTTGCGGGCAGTCAGTCACTGGCGGCGGTGGGGTCCACATC
>JAZRLX010000095.1:0-9296 GCA_045647085.1 Pilosibacter sp. | reverse complement strand
CCGCAGTGTTCAAGAGCAACACGGGTCTGCTGCTTGTAGAACGGGATCTCATCCTGCTTCGGATATGCAACACCGTTGGCATCACGGTAAACGAGACGGTCAACGATTTCATTATTTAAAATACTCTGCTCAAGAATGTCTTCACAGTCTTCTACTTTTACTTTTGTATAAAGTAAGCCCATCGGCTCAATACGGAGGAGCGGACCCATCTCACAGAAACCGTGACATCCACTCTTCTTAAGACCAACGCTTTCTTCATGGTCATGGTCATGTACATCTAAAACGATCGTACATTTGATTCCGCGCTCGTCCATCATCTGTTTTAAACGATCATAGATCTTTAAGGAGCCGCCGGCTACACAACCGGTACCGCCACAGATCAGGATCTGTTTGCTCTGTGCGTTCAGGGCTTTTGCAAATTCTTCGCGTTTTGCGAACAGTTCATCTCTGGAGTTAATTCTTTCCATCATTATACGCCCATTGCCTCCTTCTCACGGATTTCTCTGATCATAGCACGTGCTTTCTCCGGAGTCATAGCCGGGTAAACCACGTCATTTACTGTACATACCGGAGCAAGTCCGCATGCGCCGAGGCAGGAAACTGTCTCAACTGTAAACATCATATCATCAGTAGTTGGTTTTTCAGCAGTAACGCCAAGCTGTGTGCGGATCTCTTCTAAGATCGGAACAGATTTACGAACGTGACAAGCTGTTCCGTCACAGATCTTGATCACATATTTTCCCTTCGGTTCGAGGGAGAAGTTCTCGTAGAATGTAGCTACGCCGTAAATCTTAGCTTCACTGATATTTAATTTGTTTGCCACATAACATAAAGCTGCCTCTGGCAGATAACGATATTCTTTCTGGATGTCCTGCATAATTGCGATTACTAAAGACGGATTGTAGTCGTGCGCCTGAAGGATCTCGTCCAGTCTTTCAAAACTAAGCTGACTCAAAATATGTACCCCTTTCATGTTTTAATGAATCATCGTAAAAACATTGTATTGATTTTAGCACAATGCTATAAAAAAGTACAGAGAAAAAATGTGAAAACTGGTAAAATATATAAAAATAAGGAAATGCAAGAAAAATGCGCTTGACATATTGACTATGTCGTGATATCATGTAATTTGCACTATTGTGGTGTCATGTGCCTATTGGCATAACTATGCCCAAAAGTGGGAACTTTTTGCTATTGTTTAGCAGAGCTGATGCAAAGCACCAATAGCAATTTGATATGATAAAGAAAACAGGGGTGAAACGTCAATGGAGAAAAGCAGAATACGTCCGGTCCAGTCCGGTAAAAGCGTAAGAATGAGCTATTCAAGACAGAAAGAAGTTCTTGAGATGCCGAACCTGATCGAAATCCAGAAAGATTCCTATCAGTGGTTTCTCGACGAAGGTCTGAAAGAGGTTTTCGCGGATATCTCTCCGATCGCTGACTTTGCTGGTCATCTGAGCCTGGAGTTTGTAGACTTCACACTTTGCAGAGATGATATTAAGTACACAATTGAAGAGTGCAAAGAGCGCGACGCTACTTATGCAGCACCTTTAAAAGTAAAGGTTAGACTCTGCAACAAAGATAAAGATGAAATCAATGAACACGAGATTTTCATGGGTGATCTGCCGTTAATGACAGATACAGGTTCCTTCGTAATTAATGGCGCAGAGCGAGTTATTGTTAGCCAGTTAGTACGTTCCCCTGGTATCTACTACGGTATCGACCATGATAAGATCGGTAAAGAGTTATATTCCTGTACAGTGATCCCGAACCGTGGTGCATGGTTAGAGTACGAAACAGATTCTAACGATGTATTCTATGTTCGTGTAGACCGTACAAGAAAAGTTCCGGTAACAGTGCTTATTCGTGCACTTGGTTACGGAACAAATGCAGAGATCGTAGAGCTCTTTGGTGAAGAGCCGAAGATCCTTGCAAGCTTTGGTAAAGATACTTCCGATAACTATCAGGATGGTCTCTTAGAGTTATATAAGAAGATCCGTCCGGGCGAGCCGCTTTCTGTAGACAGTGCAGAGAGCCTTCTGAACAGCATGTTCTTCGATGCCAGAAGATATGACCTCGCTAAGGTTGGTAGATATAAATTCAATAAGAAGCTTCACTTCAAGAACCGTATCACAGGCCACGTTCTTGCAGAAGATGTTGTTGATATGACAACAGGCGAGATCCTTGCAGAGGCTGGTAAGACAATCTCCAAGGAGCAGGCGATCGAGATCCAGAACGCAGCAGTTCCGTACGTTTGGATCCAGACAGAGGAAAGAACAGCAAAAGTACTTTCCAATATGATGGTAGATCTTGGTGCTTATGTAACATTCGATCCGGAAGAGGTTGGTGTTACTGAGTTAGTATTCTACCCGGTACTTGAAGCGATCCTGGAAAAAGCAGGCGATATGAGCGAGGAAGAGTTGAAAGACGAGATCCGCCGCAATATCAATGACTTAATTCCGAAGCATATTACTAAGGAAGATATCATTGCTTCCATTAACTATAATATGCACCTTGAGTACGAGATCGGTGCAAAAGATGATATCGACCATCTTGGCAACCGTCGTATTCGTGCCGTTGGTGAGTTACTGCAGAACCAGTACCGTATCGGTCTCTCCAGAATGGAGCGTGTTGTTCGTGAGAGAATGACAACACAGGATATGGATGGTATCACACCGCAGTCCCTGATCAACATCAAACCGGTAACTGCAGCAGTGAAAGAGTTCTTTGGAAGCTCCCAGCTGTCCCAGTTCATGGATCAGAACCACCCGCTTTCTGAGCTTACCCATAAGAGACGTCTCTCTGCGTTAGGTCCGGGCGGTCTGTCCAGAGAACGTGCAGGTTTCGAGGTTCGAGACGTACACTACACACACTATGGTCGTATGTGTCCGATCGAGACTCCGGAGGGTCCGAACATCGGTCTTATCAACTCCCTTGCTACTTACGCAAAGGTAAACCAGTACGGTTTCGTTGAGGCTCCGTACCGTGTGGTTGACAAAACTGATCCGGCAAATCCGCGTGTAACAGACGACGTTGTTTACCTGACAGCTGACGAAGAGGATAACTTCATCGTAGCTCAGGCGAACGAGCCGTTAGATGAGAACGGATACTTCATCCACAACAACGTATCCGGTCGTTTCCGTGAGGAGACTTCCTCCTTCCAGAAACGTTCTATCGATCTTATGGATATCTCTCCGAAGATGGTATTCTCCGTAGCGACATCCATGATCCCGTTCCTCCAGAACGATGACGCGAACCGTGCGCTGATGGGTTCCAACATGCAGCGTCAGGCAGTTCCGCTTCTCGCAACAGAGGCTCCGGTTGTTGGTACAGGTATCGAGGCTAAGGCAGCCGTTGACTCCGGTGTCTGCGTAGTTGCTAAGAACTCCGGTATCGTAGAGCGTTCCGCTTCCAACGAGATCGTTATTAAGAGAGATTCCGATGGAAACAGAGATGTTTACCATCTTACAAAATTCAAGAGAAGCAACCAGTCCAACTGCTACAACCAGAAGCCGATCGTTTTCAAGGGTGACCATGTAAACGCAGGCGAGGTTATCGCAGACGGTCCGTCCACAAAAGACGGTGAGATCGCACTTGGTAAGAACCCGCTGATCGGATTTATGACCTGGGAAGGTTATAACTACGAGGATGCTGTTCTGTTAAGTGAGAAACTGGTTCAGAATGACGTTTATACATCTGTTCATATTGAAGAGTATGAAGCAGAATCCCGTGACACCAAATTAGGACCGGAAGAGATCACAAGAGACGTTCCGGGCGTTGGTGAGGATGCACTGAAAGACCTTGACGAGCGCGGAATCATCCGTATCGGTGCTGAGGTTCGTGCAGGTGACATCCTGGTTGGTAAGGTTACACCGAAGGGTGAGACTGAGCTGACAGCAGAAGAGACACTTCTCCGCGCGATCTTCGGTGAGAAGGCAAGAGAAGTTCGTGACACATCTCTGAAAGTACCGCATGGCGCATATGGTACAATCATTGACGCTAAGGTATTTACAAGAGAGAACGGCGATGAGCTTGCTCCGGGCGTAAACCAGTCCGTAAGAATCTACATCGCTCAGAAACGTAAGATCTCCGTAGGTGATAAGATGGCCGGTCGTCACGGTAACAAGGGTGTTGTTTCCCGCGTACTTCCGGTAGAGGATATGCCGTTCCTTCCGAATGGTCGTCCGCTTGACATCGTGCTTAACCCGCTCGGCGTACCGTCCCGTATGAACATCGGTCAGGTACTTGAGATCCATTTAAGCTTAGCTGCAAAAGCTCTTGGCTTCAACGTTTCCACACCGGTATTCGACGGTGCAAACGAGGTTGATATCCAGGATACACTTGAGCTTGCTAATGACTATGTAAACATGGAGTGGGAAGCATTCCAGGAGAAATATGGCGACTTACTGAAACCGGAAGCAATGGAATACCTTGCTAACAACTTAGATCACCGTGCTTTATGGAAGGGCGTTCCGATCGATCGCACAGGTAAAGTACAGTTACGTGATGGCCGTACAGGTGAGCCGTTTGACAGCCCGACAACAATTGGTCACATGCACTATCTGAAACTCCACCACCTGGTAGATGATAAGATCCATGCACGTTCCACAGGCCCATACGCACTCGTTACACAGCAGCCGCTCGGTGGTAAAGCACAGTTCGGTGGTCAGCGTTTCGGTGAGATGGAGGTTTGGGCTCTTGAGGCGTACGGCGCAGCTTATACTCTTCAGGAGATCCTTACAGTGAAGTCCGATGACGTTGTAGGCCGTGTGAAGACTTACGAGTCCATCATCAAGGGCGAGAATATTCCGGAGCCGGGTATTCCGGAGTCCTTCAAGGTATTACTGAAAGAGCTTCAGTCCCTTGGTCTGGATGTACGTGTGCTTCGTGAACTCGACAATGGTGAGACTGAAGAAGTGGATATGTCCGAAAATATTGACTATGCTGATGCAAACATGGATCTCCGTGAGATCATTGAAGGCGAAAGAAACTATGCAGATAGAGAAGAAAATTCCTTCAGCAGCTTTGGTTTCCAGACACAGGAAATTAAAGACGGTGAGTTTGTCAGCGTAGAAGATGAAGATGATTTTGCGGATGATTTCGATGAAGATTTCGAAGATTCCGATATTGACGAATAATAGAAGGGAGTACCGTTCATGCCTGAGATTAAGGAAAACGTTCAGCCGATGACATTTGACGCGATCAAAATCGGACTTGCTTCCCCGGAAAAAATTCTTGAATGGTCTTTCGGTGAGGTTAAAAAGCCGGAGACAATCAACTACAGAACATTAAAGCCGGAAAAAGACGGTCTTTACTGTGAGAAAATTTTCGGACCGAGCAAGGACTGGGAGTGTCATTGTGGTAAGTATAAGAAAATCAGATATAAAGGCGTAATCTGCGACCGCTGTGGCGTTGAAGTAACAAAAGCAAGCGTACGTCGTGAGCGTATCGGCCATATTGCTCTGGCCGCTCCGGTTTCCCATATTTGGTACTTTAAGGGTATTCCGAGCCGTATGGGTCTCATCCTGGATATCTCTCCGAGAATCCTGGAGAAGGTTCTGTACTTCGCTTCTTATATCGTACTGGATGCAGGTACAACAGGCCTCCAGTTAAAGCAGGTTCTTTCTGAGAAAGAATACCGCGATGCAATCGAAAAATATGGCTACGGCACATTCCGTGTAGGAATGGGTGCCGAGGCCATTCAGGAATTATTAAGAGGCATTGACCTCCAGAAAGATTCCGATGAGTTAAGAGCTCAGCTTAAGGATGCTTCCGGCCAGAAGCGCGCAAGAGTTATCAAGCGCCTTGAGGTTGTAGATGCATTCCTGAACTCCGGCAACAAACCGGAGTGGATGATCATGAACGTGATTCCGGTTATTCCGCCGGATATCCGCCCGATGGTACAGCTTGACGGTGGCCGTTTTGCAACATCTGACTTAAACGATTTATATAGAAGAATCATCAACCGTAACAACCGTCTTGCAAGACTTCTTGAGCTTGGTGCTCCGGACATCATCGTTCGTAACGAGAAGCGTATGCTGCAGGAGGCTGTAGACGCACTTATCGACAATGGTCGTCGCGGAAGACCGGTAACAGGCCCGGGTAACCGTGCTCTCAAATCCCTTTCCGATATGTTAAAGGGTAAACAGGGTCGTATCCGTCAGAACCTTCTTGGTAAGCGTGTAGACTACTCCGGACGTTCCGTTATCGTCGTTGGACCGGAACTGAAGATCTATCAGTGTGGTCTTCCGAAAGAGATGGCGATCGAGCTGTTCAAACCGTTCGTTATGAAAGAGCTCGTTGCTAACGGTACAGCACACAACATCAAGAACGCGAAGAAGATGGTTGAGCGTCTCGAGACTCAGGTTTGGGACGTTCTGGAAGATGTAATCAAAGAGCATCCGGTTATGTTAAACCGTGCTCCTACTCTTCACAGACTTGGTATTCAGGCATTCGAGCCGATCCTTGTAGAAGGTAAAGCGATCAAACTTCATCCGCTCGTATGTACAGCGTTCAACGCGGACTTCGACGGTGACCAGATGGCTGTACACCTTCCGCTTACAATGGAAGCTCAGGCAGAGTGCAGATTCCTTCTCCTCTCTCCGAACAACCTGTTAAAACCGTCTGATGGTGGTCCGGTAGCCGTTCCGTCCCAGGATATGGTTCTTGGTATCTACTATCTGACACAGGACAGACCGGGTGCTTATGGTGAAGGCAAGTACTTCAAGAGCAAAAACGAGGCAATTCTTGCATATGAAAACGGAGCAGTTACACTTCACTCCAAGATCAAAGTAAGAGTTTCCAGAACAATGGCAGATGGCACTGAGATGACAGGTGTTATCGAAACAACTGTAGGACGTATTCTCTTCAACGAGATCATCCCGCAGGATCTTGGCTTCGTTGACAGAACAATTCCGGGCAACGAACTCAAGATGGAAGTTGATTTCCTTGTTAAGAAGAAACAGTTAAAACAGATCCTTGAGAAGGTTATCAATACACATGGTGCTATGCAGACAGCGATCACACTGGATGACATCAAAGCGATCGGTTATAAGTTCTCCACAAGAGCAGCTATGACTGTATCCGTCTCCGATATGACAGTACCGGCTTCCAAGAAGCAGTTACTTGCTGATGCAGAGGCAACAGTAGACAAGATCGCTAAGAACTTCCGCCGTGGTCTTATCACAGAGGAAGAGCGTTATAAAGAAGTTATCGACGTTTGGAAGAGAACTGACGATCAGCTTACACACGACCTGTTAACAGGCCTGGATAAGTACAACAACATCTACATGATGGCTGACTCCGGTGCCCGTGGTTCCGATAAGCAGATCAAACAGCTGGCTGGTATGCGTGGTCTTATGGCTGATACAACCGGTCACACAATCGAACTTCCGATCAAGTCCAACTTCCGTGAAGGTCTTGACGTACTTGAGTACTTCATTTCCGCTCACGGTGCTCGTAAGGGTCTGTCCGATACAGCTCTTCGTACAGCCGACTCCGGTTACCTGACAAGACGTCTTGTAGACGTATCCCAGGATCTTATCATCCGTGAGACAGACTGCTGCGAAGGCAAAGAAATCCCGTTCATGGAGATCACAGGATTCTCCGATGGTAAGGAAATGATCGAGAGCCTTGAAGAGCGTCTTACAGGCAGATATATCGCTGAGACAATCGTTGATCCGGATACAGGTGAAGTGGTTGTTAAGGCAAACCATATGTGTACTCCGAAGCGTGCTGCTGCAGTTATCAAAGTTCTTAACAAGCTCGGCAGAGATTCCGTTAAGATCCGTAACGTATTAACATGTAAGAGCCATATCGGTGTATGTGCGAAGTGTTACGGTGCAAACATGGCAACAGGTCAGCCGGTACAGGTTGGTGAGGCAGTTGGTATCATCGCTGCTCAGTCCATCGGTGAGCCGGGTACACAGCTTACAATGCGTACATTCCATACTGGTGGTGTAGCCGGTGGCGATATCACACAGGGTCTTCCGCGAGTTGAGGAGCTTTTCGAGGCTAGACGTCCGAAGGGTCTTGCGATCATTGCTGAGTTTGGCGGCGTTGTAACAATCAAAGATACAAAGAAAAAACGTGAAATCATCGTTACAGATCCGGAGACAGGTAACTCTAAGACTTACCTGATCCCGTACGGTTCCAGAATCAAGGCTATTGACGGTCAGGTTCTTGAGGCCGGAGATGTTCTTACAGAAGGTTCTATTAACCCGCATGACCTCCTTAAAGTTAAGGGCGTTCGTGCAGTACAGGATTACATGCTCCGCGAGGTACAGCGTGTATACCGTCTCCAGGGTGTAGAGATCAACGATAAGCACATCGAGATGATCGTACATCAGATGTTAAAGAAGATCCGTGTCGAAGAGAGCGGTGATTCTGATGTATTACCGGGAACATCCATGGACGTTCTCGACTTCAACGAGATGAACGAAGCTCTCATTGCAGAAGGCAAACAGCCGGCAGAAGGCAAGCAGGTAATGCTTGGTATTACAAAAGCATCCCTTGCAACAGATTCCTTCTTGTCCGCAGCTTCCTTCCAGGAGACAACAAAAGTTCTTACAGAGGCAGCGATCAACGGTAAAGTTGACCACCTGATCGGTCTGAAAGAAAACGTTCTGATCGGTAAACTGATCCCGGCTGGTACAGGTATGAAACGTTACCGTGGTATCAAGCTTGGTACAGATGAAGTGATCGAAGAGGTAGAGGAAATCGAAGAGGATATCATGCTTGAAGATGCTCCGCTTGACGAGGCAGATGAGATCATCTTAAACGAAGATGATATGCAGGATGAAATCTAAGATTATCGCGAATCAAAGATAAGATCAAAGATAAAATAGCAGCGAGGGAAGAAATTCCCTCGCTGTTGTAATGTATGTGAGGTTAGCGTTGGGAAACCGAAGCCGACGTTGGTTATAAAGATCAACCTTGGAATGTTTCTCAAATGCATTGCATAGAAATTCGAAAGAAACAATGAAAATTAAAAGGAAACAACCGAAACATGATTCGATTATTAGCAGGAATTTTCATTAAAAACAAAGAACGAATGGAGGATCAGGGAGTTCGCAGATCCTACGGAATGCTCTGCAGTATCGTTGGCATCTGTCTGAATGTATTCTTATTTGCCGGAAAATATCTGGCAGGTATTTTGAGCGGCTCCATCGCGATCACAGCAGATGCGTTTAACAACTTATCAGATGCCGGTTCCTCTGTGATCACACTGGTAGGCTTCAAATTTTCAGGAATGAAACCGGATAAAGATCATCCATTCGGTCATGGACGAATTGAAT
>JAZRLX010000094.1:0-27101 GCA_045647085.1 Pilosibacter sp. | reverse complement strand
ACCCCTTTGATGATCTCAGCCGTTTCCATTCCGGTCCGGGCCATGACTCCCGGTGTCAGTCCGCTGAGGATCGGATACCCGTGTTTTTCACAAAACTCTGTTCCATATTCTAAAGCCAGCTGTCTTGTAACCTGCAAATGTTCCAGGACTTTCGGTCCCAGTGCGTCCGGAGTTGCATCCTGATTCCCCAATCCTACCACAAGAATGGAAGTGTTTTCCACATGATGCAGTTTCAAAAGGTCCAGGATCTGCTCTGCCAAAGAGTGGGTCACTTCTTTATGAAAATCGTCATCCTTCTCTGCCAACTTTGGGGCTTCCAAAGTCAGATACCGCCCCACAGGCTTTCCCATGGCAACAGCACCTTCCTCTGTTTTTACGATCACCTGACTGATCCGGATCCCTTCTTGTTCCTGCTTCCACTCATGAACTTCGATTCCATGAATTTCCACATGATCTTCCTGAAACCGCTCTTGTTCTTCCAACGCCAGGTCTGTTCGGATGCCAACCCATTTCTTGTCATTTTCTATCATAATTTCCCTCATTTAAGACTTATTTTTATTAATAATTTTCGCCAAAAAAAGAAGAATTATGTATTGACATCACACGAATTATTCGCTAAAATATAACAGTATGTTTACATTGAACTGTCCGTGTCCAGACTTTGATGCAAAACAAACAGAGAATATTTTTTTATTATAATGGAGGTGCACAGATTGGCTAACATCAAATCTGCAAAAAAGAGAATCTTAGTTGCTGAGACTAAGGCTGCTAGAAACAAAGCTATCAGATCTAAAGTTAAAACTTATGTTAAGAAAGTAGAGGCTGCTATCACAGCTGGCGATAAGGCTGCTGCTCAGGCTGCTCTCGTTGCTGCTACAAGCGAAATCGACAAGGCTACTACAAAGGGCGTTTTCCATAAGAATACTGCTTCCAGAAAAGTATCCCGTTTGTCCAAAGCTGTAAACGCAATGGCTTAATTTAAAAGACTGGAACGATTTACAAGAATAAATATAAAAAAGCTTTTCCGAAAGGTGTGTCGGAAAAGCTTTTTTATTTTCTATTGAACTTCTAATATTTTCTCGCGATCAACAGCTCCACTGCCATTCGTTCTCCCAGTCGACCGGTCTTTACCGCTTCTTCTGATTCTACACAAAGCTCCACATAGGAAAGGATCTGTTCCTTAGAAAATGACTTCGCCTGAGTGATCAGTTTTCCTGCAGCAAACGGCGGTACTTTTAATTTGGAAGCTACCGCACCTTTATCATTTCCCTGGGCTGCAAGCTCTTTTACCTGAAGCAGCTGATTGAACTGTCTGGCGATCAAAAACAGGATTCGCATCGGCGGCTCTTTTAGTGTCAGAAGATCTTCATACAGATCCAGCGCTTTCTTTGTATTTCCTGCTACGATCGCAGAAACCATCTCAAAAATCCGGTTGGTCACATGAACGGTACCAATGGCCTCTACGTCTTCTTTTGTGATCACATCACGGCCCATGGTATAACAGATCAGTTTTTCTAACTCTGTTCGGATATTTTCCATATCGTCACCGGTCCGCTCTAAAAAATATTCCATGACCGGTTTGGTGATCTTCTTGCCATCTTTCGTCAGAATTCCTGCAGCCCACTGCATCAGCTGTGTGGAATCCTGCTTATTTAACTCTGCGACGTGACCCAGGTCTTTGACTTTCTTGTATAACTTGTTCCGTTTATCTACTTCACTCTCACAGAAGATCAGACATGTCGTGTCCGGCATCTGCGGAAGATAAGAAACAAGTTCTTCCGGAGCACTCTTAAAAAATCCGCTGCTGTCTATGAGGATCAGACGTCGCTCTGCAAAGAAAGGCATCGTATCTGCTAGACTGATGATTTCTTTTACATCCGGGTTCTTTCCTTCAAAATAGTTAAAATTCATCGTATCGTCGCCGGAAACAGCCTCTCTCATCCGTTTTTTATAACTTCCCACAAGAAAAGGTTCATCTCCACATAGAAGGTATACGGATCTAAAATTTTTCTCTTTAATATCTTTATTTAATGTCTGCACAAACCTTCCTCCATCTGCACATATTCGAACTCGTTACGATTGGGTATCAGTACCATACCGGACTCCGGTTACCGTCTGCTCAATAATACTTCGCATCACCATTTCATTCAGCTGGCCTGACGCATATCCGAAGATATTTCCCTCTGCATCGATCATAAATGTGGTCGGGAATGAGTAAATGCCATACTGCATGAAAATCTCTGCAGTCGTATCCATGACAACCGGATATGTGTAACCATTCTCTTCCAGAAAAGCGATGATCTCCTCCTCGCTTCCTTCCTGACCATAATTAGGTGCCGCAATTCCTAAAATGATAACCGACGGATCTTCTTCTGCCTGATATTCCTCATAAAGTTTCTGAATATCCGGCATTTCATTTCTGCACGGCGGACACCAGGTACCCCAGAAATTTAAAAACACGGTCTTTCCTTTATACTCGGAAAGTGTGTGTGTATTACCGAACTGATCATGAAGAGTAAAATCAATCGCAGGGATCGTATCTGATTTTGTCGATTCATTTTTCGCAACCTCTGCCTCAGAAGATTCGGCTTCTACCACTTCCTCTTTGGACGAAACCACAGTTTCCTGCTCGACAGACATGGAAGCATCTGACATGTACCCCGTCACAGAATTCATCATTCCGGTAAACATCATGATACCGATCAGGATCATTAAAATTGCACCGGCTTTTACTGTATAGGCCACCACGTTCCCGTGCTTTTTAAAGAAATCCAATACCGTTGTGGTAAACAGACCAACTGTCAGAAACGGAAGTATAAATCCAAGCGTATAAATGCCGATCAGGAAAAATCCCTTCGCTTTCGTGGCCGCAGAAGCTGCCATCAACAACACACTTGCCAGCGTCGGACCCACGCAAGGTGTCCAGGCAAAGCTAAATGTAAAACCTAACAGGATCGCTGTAACCGGAGACATGGCCAGCACATTGATCGAGAGCGGCAAGCGTCGTTCTCTGGAAAGCACCTCTGAGGTGCCAAACAGACCAAGCTGATACAGTCCGATCAAAATAACCAGAATACCGCCGCCTCTGCTAAACAAGGTCTGATGCTTGCTAAAAAATCCTCCAAGAGTCGATACACCCAATCCCAATAAGAAAAAGGCAAAACTGACACCGATCACAAAACAGATGGTGTGTCCCATAACCTTTTTCTGATCATAGTACATTCTCCCGTCTTCTCCGCGTTTTCCCGTTCCACCGGACAAATATCCGATATATAAGGGAATCAGCGGGAGTACACACGGAGAAAAGAAACTAAGAATGCCCTGCAAAAACACAGTGATCGCAGGAACATTAACCTCTATATGAAACCCCACTTATTTCCATCCTCCATCGATTTTACTATACAAAAACCTTATCAAATCCCGCCTTGTCTGTCAAGCCATCCATAAATCCGCATGTAGTTTCCGTCCGTCCACATTCGAATGGCTCCGGACTTGGCAGTTTCCCACACCTTCGCACCTAGCTCCTCACAAAGATCCACCACTCCCGGTGCAGGATGTCCATAGACATTGCCTTCTCCATAAGAAAAAATTGCATATGCAGGTTTTACTGTATTCAAGAACTCCTTGCTGCTCGAATTTGCTGATCCATGATGCGCAGCTTTCAAAACAGTCACTGGCGACAACTCGTATTGCTCCATTAATTCCAATTCCTCCCGGACACCGATATCTCCTGTCAGCAACATAGAAAACATCCCATAGGAAATATGCAGCACGATCGATTCTGCGTTTCGATCAGAATCCACTTCCTGATCCATTTCCGCCTTTGTGCTCGGATTAAGGCACCGTATTTCTACAGAATCTCCCAATATCCCAGTGAAACTGTCTCCTGCCTTGCAAGTCCTCACCGCAGTTTTTCTCATTTTCGCCAGATTTGCCAGCTCCTGACATACCGCATCCGTTATCCCTGCCTCCGAAATGATCAGCTGTCCAATATCAATCCCGCTCTCTCTGTCTTCCAGCAATTCACGAATACCACTGATATGATCCTGATCCCCATGAGTAACCACGATCGCGTCCAAACGACGAATTCCCTGACTCTTTAAAAAGGGGATCAAGACCTCCTCTCCAAGGTCCTGTTTTTGACTGCTTCCGCAATCTACCAGCATCGTCCTGCCGTCTGCTTCCAAATAGATCCCGTCTCCTTGTCCCACATCCAGGATCGTCACGGAAAGCCCATGCCCCGGCCACGGAAGTAAGACTATCACTCCAATTCCCCACAGAAGCATCCATCGTTTTCCAAAACGAAACGCAAGCCAGGTTCCTCCTATGATCAGAACAATGTACACGAGAATTTTCCAGATTTCCGGTGCCCCGAGAATGACATTTGCATTTGGGATCTGCTGCATCCCCTGACACAACCATTTATATAACCCCAGGATCCAATGGGCACCACCCAACAGCAGGATTCCAAGACCTTCCCATACGAAGCTTCCTGCCACTCCCAAAATGCCGGATATCAGCACATATGACATCAGCGGTACCACCACAAAATTTAAGAAGATACCAAATACCGGAACTTCATAAGAATGCAGCAAGACAAACGGTAATGTGACGATCTGCAGAGACAGACTGATCCAGATACTTTCCAAAACACCGTTCCACTCCCATTTTTTCGCCAGTACATTTCCCGGTACGAACATGGCTCCAACAGCCAGAAAAGAGAGCTGAAAGGAAGCTTGTGTAAGCATATATGGTTTCATTAGTAAAATGCCAATGGCAGGAACACACATGGCTGACGGCAAGTCGTACGTTCTGCCCAGAATCCCGGCACAGAAAGAAACACCCAGCATAAACACAGCTCGAATTACCGAAGGTCCAAATCCTACCATCATTCCATAAGCTGTTAACACTGCAAATGCAATACATCCGGCTTCCGGATATCCCATTCCTAAGGATCTTAATATACGCCAAAGCCCCACCCCTCCGATCGAGACATGCAATCCACTGATCGCAAGGACGTGGGCAATTCCGTTTTTACGATATAAATGATATAATCTTTCATCCAATTCGTTTTTCTGTCCAAGTAAAATCGCCTTTAAAACACCGAAATCTTCAGGATCTGAAATCGCTTCCAACTTTTGCTCCAGCATAACTCCAAACCGACGTATTCTCTCTCGTACTATCCAATAGTATCTTTCCAGATATGTAAGAGGATCTTGTGACCCGTCTACTCCATGTATAACATCCAAACTCTCGGCACGGAAAATACCGGAAATCTCCTTTGACAAGCAATGCAAACGATAATCAAATCCTCCCGGATTGCGATCCGGTTCCGGAGCTTCGCAGATTCCTTTTGCGGTAATCTGCATTCCCAGACACAACTCTTCCGCTGAATCCGCATACACATACACGTTTCGTATTGTCCGGTCATTTAAGTTCAAACGACTCCCGTCCGAACGCTCCATAGACATCTCACAGTCATGAAGCCTCAGGCGGACTCCATAATCCACGTTTTGAATCTCAGTCACCTGTCCGGTCATCCACACTTCGTTCCCTGCTGTTTCTATGAGCACTTCCTGCTCGTTTCCCACAGTCCATTCTTCATATTCCATACGGAACGCTCCGATCGCTAAGCCAAACCAGATCAGTGTAAACATCCAAAAAAGGGCCGGTCGCCTGCCCTTATCTCTGCCTCTGCCTATGACGCGGACACCTCCGCGCAATAAGGCACAGGAAAAGACAAGCAGCAAGGCTGCCAGCCCAACACACACCTGCTCTACTGTCATCCAAAGGGCTATTGTCTCTCCAAGTACCAGTCCTCCGGTCAAATACAGCAACGGTCTATTAATTTGTTTTTCCTCCTACGATATAATCGTAATTGCGCACGAATACGGTGTTTAACGGGATCAGATCACGAAATACTGCATCCTCGGAACCATTGATTCGAATCTGCACACGACTGACTGTTGAAAGTTCTGAAAGAGAATTCACGATGGAATAGATCGGAATATACTCCTTTACTTCCAGCACATTGTTCAGAAACGCTGCATCCAGGTTAATGGAACAAACGGTCTCATTTACTGATACACTGAGCAGCTTTACATCTTTCGGCATCGTTGCATATCTTCCGTTCAGTTTCGGTCCCTCGATCAACTGCTCAACGATCAGCTTTTCCACTGAAGTGTTGGTGCTTCGCATAACTTCACGTTTTTCTGAAACCAGCATATCACCTGTTTCATTTGCAAAATACAAAATCATCTCTGTCTTTTCGAAGGAGTTGACGTCTCGGATACTGTCTACAAAATCACTTGCAGCCAACATTCCGACCGGATTTCCTGCAGCGTCCACGATCGGCTGCTCTGCACAGTAGATCATTAGATAATCAATGCCAGGAATCTGTGTCAGCGTCTTTGTAAGCGCCGCTCTGCAGAGAATCTCTTTCACTGAATCCATCAGCGCATAATTGGCATCCGCATATAAATGCAGTACATTCGCCTCCACACGGAAGGACATCTTTTCCACCTGGGACGGGATTGCTGACTGGCACTCCAAGTCAGCCGGTACCGTATTTAATGCCGCCATCAATTCCTGCACCAGGGTTTCCTGATCCACAGTCTGAGGTTCATACGGATTGCCCATCAGCTGGTTGCCGGCTGCATTTAAATAGTAGATCGTATATCCGGAATCCGTTCCGCTCTCTCCTATTTCTTTTCCACATCCGAGACAGAGAATACTCATGATCATAAGAAGGAAAAGCGCCAGATAATTTCTCATCTTTTTCATATGTCTTCCCCTCCTATGAAATATAGATCAATGGGATCCGCACAAGGAAGATCGTACCTTCGCCTTCCTTACTCTCGACGCGGATCGCACCATGATGCAATAAAATAACATTTTTTGTGATCGCAAGTCCCAGTCCGGTACCTCCGGTCTCTCGGGATCTCGCCTTGTCTACGCGATAGAAACGTTCAAATACACGGTCTTTGAACTCTTCCGGAATACCAACACCGGAATCCGCAACCTTTAAATAGAAGAATTTATGGTCCGCATCCAGTGTCACTCGCACCCAACCGTCTTCTTTATTGTATTTGATGGCATTTTCCACCAGATTATTGATCGCAAGAGACAACTTCACTTCATCAATATCCGCCGTTACCTCTCGCATACTTTCGAAGATCACTTCAATATTTCGCTTACGCGCGATCGGACGGAGACGTTTTAATACCATCTCTACCAGCGAATTGACATTCGCAGACTGGAAACTCATCTCCGGAGACTCTTTATCCATGCGAACGAGTGTCAAAAGATCATCAATAATCTTGCTCTCACGGTCGATCTCATCGGAAATGTCCGTCATAAACTCTTTGTAGAGCTCCTCCGGAACACTGTCCATGCCCATCAAAGAATCCGCCAATACTCGAATGGAAGTGATCGGTGTCTTTAATTCGTGGGATACATTGGATACAAACTCCTGACGAGACTGTTCCATCGTTTTAATATTTTCCAGCATTCGGTTCAGCGATCCGGAAATACGTTTTGTCTCAGAAAAAGCCATTTCCTCTATATCCTCGTCCAGATTGCCCTCCGCCACACGATTGATGGAACCTACGATCGAATCAAACGGACGGAATACCGCCTGCAGCATGATCACCGACGCGATCGCGATCACCAGAAATGCAGTCAGCTGAAATAAAGATGCGCGATCCAGCAAACTTTCTTCCAATGTGATCATACTCTCTGTCGAAGCAGTCACCAGCATGACACCTGCTGTCCTCGGTGTAGAACCGGCCTCCAGAGTCTGGACATTTTCCGTGATCGGAATTGCCAGAAGGAAATAATGTTTTTCTGTATTGTACTTTCTTGTTGCCTCACCCTGGAAGCAGCGGATCGTCTCTTCCGAAATACAGACTTTTCCCTCAGACAGGGAAAAGGTATCTTTTATTACTTTGAAACCGGAATTTACGATCAGGATACGGCCATTAAAAATATCGGCAAGCATGGAAAGCTCTGCATCGATCGCTGCATTGTCCACTACAGTACCGCTCAAATATCCGGTTCTTGTCATCTTATTACTGATGATCTGGCATTGGTTCTGTAAATCAATGATCCTTCTGTCTACCTGGTTCTGCTTAGAAGAGCCGGCTAAAACACGCCCTTGGATCACCAACGGGACCATACACAAAAGAATCATAAACACAACCAACGGCACACGGATACTCGGTGTATGCTTTTGGTACAGCTTCCACATCTTAGTTCGGAGTGTTCTCATCTTCCTCTACCAGCTTTCTTGTCGCAGTAATTGCAATGCTTCCCGGTCCGATATGACAGGATACACTAAGGGAAAGCGGTGCAACTGTCACATCCGCATACGGGAACATAGCTCTCACTTCCTCCGCAAATGTACGTGCAGCCTCTGCATTCTGTGTGTGAGCCACACCAAGATGAGTATGTCTGCATTCCGGATCGTGAAGGCGCTCGCTCAGTTCTTTCACAATGCCCTCTACCATAGTTGCCTTTGCCTGCTTTACAGTTCTCGCTTTCGCATAAGAGTCTAATTTCTCACCAAAAATACTAAGGATCGGCTTGATCTTCAGCAAAGTTCCGATCAAAGCTACTGCCGGTGTGATACGACCACCCTTTTTCAGATACTTCAAAGTATCTACGGTGATAAAGATCGCTGCGTCCATCTTTGTTTCCTCCAGACGCTTCTTGATCTTAGCACCATCATATCCCATGGCTGCCATCATCTGCGCTTCCTTTACAGACTGAGCCAGGGTGATGGAAATCCTCTGATTATCTACCACAAAGACTTTGCCTTCGTACTCATCCTCCATTGCCAGCATCATAGCTGTCTGACAGGAGCCGGAAAGTCCGCTGGACATCGGAATATGTACCACCTGGTCATATTCCACCAGCGCCTTGTCCCAAAGCTGCATCACAGACTCCGGAGACGGCTGAGATGTGGAAATGTCCGCATCATTTTCCAGTTTTTTATAGAATTCTTCCTGGGTCAGATTAATATCCTCAAAATAAGTTACTCCATCTATCAAGAATGGCATCGGCAGTACAAATACTCCCATCTCTGCCGCCTGTCTTTGTGTAATTCCACTGTTGCTGTCTGTTACAACTGCAATTCTCATGAAATACCCCTTTCTTATTGTAAATTTGTATGTATCATTTTAACCGATTTCTAACATAAATGGAAGTATAAAAACATACAAACTATGGACGTTTTTAGGAAATTGAGTTATAATGTTTGCATGTGTGTGCCTTTGTTTTCAGGCACATTGGACGAAACAAAAGAAAGGAAGTACTACCTATGCCATACTGTCCGAAATGTGATATGGAATTTGTTGAGGGTATTACCAAATGTAGTGATTGCGGCGGCCCTCTCTTTGAATCAAAAGAAGCTGCAGAAGAAATGTATAAGAAAGCTCAGGCTCAGTACAATGAGCAGATGAAAAAACAGTACGAGATGATGATGGCAGAGCAGATGAAACAGGAAGCTCTTGCAAAAGAAGCGGCTGAAAAAGCGGCTGCTGAAGGCAAATCTGTTCAGCCGCGCCGTGCATCCTCCGGAACATTCGTAGACAAAAGTCAGAAATACGAAGATATGGCTTCTTCCGCATCCGCGTTCCTGATCGTGGGTGTTGTGACAACTGCCGCTCTGATCCTTTCCATTACCGGTCTCATCAACCTTCCGTTCACCGGTGTGATGAAGCTGATCGTATATGGAATGTTAGCATTCATGGCTATCGGCTCCTTTGTAGTCGCTGTTTCTTCTAAGAAGTCTGCTGCTGTATTAAAAACAGAGATTTCCGGTGAAAAAGACCAGACAAAAGAGATCCTCGAGTGGTTCGTTGAAACCTATGATGCTGCTGATATCGATCGTCGTATCCTCTTCACAGAGAGCGGTCTCAGCCCGGAAGAGATGAGCTTAAGACGTTTCGAGTGGATCCAGGAACTTCTGATCACAGGAAAAGATCTTCCGGATCAGGCTTATGTGGATATGCTCTGTGACGAGATCTACAGCCGTCTGTTTGAAAACTAAACACGTATACCAACAACATCGTCCGCAGGAATCCCTACGGACGATGTTCTTCTTTTACTATTCAAAACGTACGATCTCTTTTTTCAGTCGTCTCATGATCTTCTTCTCCAGCCGAGAAATATAAGACTGTGAAATCCCCATCAAATCTGCCACTTCTTTCTGAGTCATCTCCTCTCCGTCCTGACGTGTCAGGCCAAACCGCAATTCGACAATTTTACGTTCCCTCGGATTCAAATGATCGATCGCATTCTGCAGCAGACTTTTTTCCACCTCATCCTCGATTCCCTTGGAAATCACGTCTTCGTCCGTTCCCAGAATATCAGAAAGCAGCAGTTCGTTACCATCCCAGTCTACATTTAAAGGTTCATCAATGGACACTTCTAATTTTGTTTTACTGGTCCTTCTTAAATACATTAAGATTTCATTTTCAATGCACCGTGAAGCATATGTGGCCAGTTTGATATTTTTATCCGGATTAAATGTATTAATTGCCTTGATAAGTCCAATTGTTCCGATGGAGATCAGATCCTCCACACCCACACTGGTATTATCAAACTTCTTTGCTATGTAAACAACAAGGCGTAAATTATGTTCGATCAGTCTCGACCTGGCATCTTTTTCCTCCTCCGTTCCCAAGCATGCTAAAGCTTCTGTTTCCTCCTCCGGGGTAAGCGGCGCAGGAAGCACATCTGCACCACCTATGTAATGGATCTCGCCTTGATTTTGCATGATAACTGTTTTGAACGTCACCATTTTCTTTAGTTTGAATCGATTTGGAACCGACAACTTTATGATCATGATGGTTTCCTCCTTCATCTTTCTTCCTTCTTTATGCTTGAGGAACATACGCTTCCGGCAAGATCATAGAAAAATCCCCGTTTACTGAGAGACGCTCTTTTACGATCGCCACCACCGGACATTCAACGGTCATGACTCTTCCGCTTTTCTTAATTTCCATTTTTTCAAACTGCAAAGCAAACAACATGCCTCTCTCTGTTCCTACTGCATGATAGGGAATATAAAATCCACCGGACACTGTTTCACAAAAGTCAGCGCAGTCTTCGTAAGAGATCAAGGAAACCGGTTTTCCGGAACCCGGAACACATAAGCGGTTTCCGGAATCTACCAATGCTCGAAATGATTTCTCTTTGCCTCGGTAGTAGAGAGATACATGATACCTGTCATTGCCTACCTTCTCTCGCTTAAACATCCATTGTCGCATAAACCGCTCCAATAATATGCAGATCAGACCAGTCAGAATAAGCCCTTCCTCTGTTTTCAACCAAACATGCTGGCAGACAAAAGAATAACACCCGTTGACCAGACCGGCTGACAGGACAAGGCAGACTTCCGCTTTTAACAAATGAAAGATTCCATCCGAACATATTCCACGAAATGTGATCATCAACATGACACCCCCGATCACAGCGATCGTGACCGGAAGTTCTGCTTCGAATGAAAGAAATGGAAATAAGATCAAAATACAGTTCCAAAAGCTCCCGGTCGCAGCTGCAAGACAAAGTCGTACTACTGAACTTTTTCGGTGTATACATGCAGCTGTCAGGAACAGGGACAGAAGGTTGAAATAAAAGTCTATAAGAAAAAAAACATCGATGTAAAACTCATATTCCACAAATCTCCCTCCGTCCCGGCTCCCGCAAACGGGATAACAGGGCTAATTATAGTCGGATCCTCCTACGGATTTTGTCAAACGGACAGACGGAAATCAGGGTTTTCATCGCAAATTTCGCATATGGTTATTCTTGGATTGTTTGGATCAGAAATGATCCGGATAACAAAACAGGTGCCGCACCACGCGACACCTGTGAATGTTTCAATGATTTGATTAATAAGAATTATCTACGGTTCTTTAAGAAATCCGGAATATTGATCTGAGTTTCTCTCTGAGCCGGACGGTATACCGGAGCACTTGCATTCGGGATGTTTAACTGCGGTGCTGCTGTAGTAGCTGCTGCCTCAGCCGGAGCTGCTTTCGGAGCCGGAGCTGCCTTCGGAGCTGTCTGAACCTTGTTAAACTTTGTGAAATCCTTCATTGCACGCTCAACCGGTGTGTTTGCACCGTGTGCATCAAGACCTGTAGCAATAACTGTGATCGTAGCCTCGTCCTCCATGGACTCGTCGAACATAGCACCAAAGATGATGTTTGCGTCGTCGCCTGCAAGTTCCTGAACATAAGTAGCAGCCTCGTTTGCTTCGATCAGGCTGATATCACCGGAGATGTTGATGATAACGTCGGAAGCACCCTCGATTGTTGTCTCGAGAAGCGGGCTGGAAACGGCCTGCTTAACAGCCTCAAGAGCCTTGTCATCACCTTTTGCACGACCGATACCGATGTGAGCAACACCCTTGTCCATCATAACTGTCTGAACGTCAGCGAAGTCAAGGTTGATGAGACCCGGAACATTGATCAGGTCTGTGATACCCTGTACAGACTGAAGAAGAACTTCGTCAGCTTTCTTTAATGCTTCCGGCATAGTTGTTCTTCTGTCAACAATCTCAAGAAGACGATCGTTCGGGATCACGATCAGTGTATCAACCGCATTCTTTAAGCTTTCGATACCGTTGAGAGCGTTGTTCATACGCTGTTTTGCTTCGAAACGGAACGGCTTTGTAACAACACCGACTGTCAGAATACCCATATCTTTTGCGATCTGAGCAATAACCGGAGCTGCACCTGTACCGGTACCGCCACCCATACCGCAAGTAACGAATACCATGTCAGCACCCTTCATAGCCTGTGCTAATTCTTCCTGGCTCTCCTCAGCTGCTTTCTCACCGATCTCCGGTTTCGCACCTGCGCCAAGACCTTTTGTTAACTTCTCACCGATCTGCATAGCAGTCGGAGCTTTACAGAACTGAAGAGCCTGTTTATCTGTATTGATACCGATAAACTCAACTCCCATAATATTTTCTTCAACCATGCGGTTAACTGCATTATTACCAGCGCCGCCAACACCAATAACGAGAATTCTTGCGGCGTTCTCTGCCTCGTTGATCTTAATTTCTAACAAGGGTGTATCCTCCTTTTTACTGCTCAAAAGAGCCATTTTTGCTGAATTTATATGTTGCATGGAAACTAGTCCAATTTAATCTAGTATATACTATATTGGATTTTCCGCAAAATATCAACTATTATTTAAAATTTTTGTAACAAATACAATCCGCTAATTTTTCTTAAATGTGTACATCGGATTGCTGTTATTTTCATCGTAACTGTCCAGATAAAGGGTTCCGGAAAGTCCTGCAAGCTCCGGCAAAATGTCACTGAGTTCAGAAACTTTTCCGTTCAGATTGTCGTCATTTCCCAATTCTACGATGATCTCGCCGATCGTAAGCTCGGCTTCCAGGAAGCTGTTGTAATTGATCTTGTCCACATGCACACCATTAACAGAAAGTACCTGTGTCAGGTTCAGGATCTGATCGAAAATGGACTGATTCGCTACCGGAAGCGGCTGGTGAAGGACAATATGTCCGAATTCCATTCCTGTGATCCAAGGAATTCCCGGAAGCTGTTCCACGGAACTTTCCACGATGATACCATCTTTATCGAAATACATGTAGCTGCTCATATAGGAAACGTAACCAACCACACTTTTCTCAAATACAACAACTCTCACCTTCGTCGGACTCTGGAATTCCACTTTATACTCTTCAATGAATGGAATGGATTTCGGTTCCTGAAAATTGTTTTCATAGTAGCAGTACGCAGAATTCTTAGACCATGTTTCGTCAAAGATCAGATCAATGATCTGTTCTTCTGTGTAACGCTGATTTCCCGTCACTTCGATTTCTTTGATCTGTGTCGCAAATAACAGAATACCGATGAGAAGCACAACCGCAAGGATCACCCCCAGTACAATGACTGCAGTCTTTCCTCTTCCGCGTCTTCTTCCGTACCCTCTGAATCCGGAGTACCCTCTTCCTCTTCTTCTTCTCATTCTATGTTACCTCTAGCTAAGATTCCAATGTAATTCCGTTCGATACGCTCAGTACGATTCCCATCTCTGCCATCAGGAACAGGATCGATGTGCCTCCGTAACTGATAAACGGAAGTGTGATACCGGTATTCGGGATCACGTTGGTTACTACCGCGATATTCAGAATAACCTGGATCGCAATATGAGCCAGAACTCCGATTACCAGGAAGGATCCGAAAATATCCGGTGCACTGTTTGCGATACGCATAAAGCGGTAGATCATAAACATAAACAGGAAAATTACCATCACAGCACCAAACAGACCAAGTTCTTCACAGATGATCGCGAAGATCATATCGTTCTGCGGCTCCGGAAGGAAGCTAAGTTTCTGAATGCTCTGTCCCAGGCCTTTACCGAGAAGTCCGCCGGAACCGATGGCATACAGACCCTGAAGCACCTGATATCCGCCGTCAGTCGGGTAAGCCTCCGGATTTTTCCAAACCATAATTCGTCTTAACTGGTATTCCTGAAGAATACCGGCTTCTTCCAGCGCGATCGCAACCGTAGGCGCGAATAAAATAACGGCAGCTACTGAAACAATGAACAAAACAAACGGCCACTTTCTCTTATTGGCAACGAACATCATCACGATGGCGATACCGCAAATGATGATACCGGAACTTAAGTTGTTCATCATGACCATGAGTGCCAGCGGAAGAAATGTAATCGATACAATTCCCCATGATTTCCACTCATTGATCTTCTTTCCCATATTTGCGATCATAACAGCCAATACCAGGATCAATGTGATCTTAACGATCTCTGCCGGCTGAATCGTAAGGGATCCGTAACCCAGCCATCTTTTTTTACCGTTACGCGCAATGCCGAGCGGAGTAAAGTTTACCAGGATCATACTGATGTATGATACAACGATCGCCAGCGGCGCAAACTTTGCAAACCAATGATAATCCCATTTTGAAATGAACAGCATGCCTGCAAATCCGCCCATCGCAATGTACATCTGTCTGGTCATGTAATAGGACGGAGCTTTTCCATCGATCTGCGCGTTGTAGGAGCTGGAGCTGTAGATCATGATCAGTCCGAACACGGTCAGGAAGATGATCGTGAACAACAGACTGTAATCATAATATCTGCGCAGTTTTTTCTTTTTCTTTTTTACGGCCTGCGCCTGTTGCATATCGCCTTCCTCCTGTTCTGCGAAATTTACATTTTAAATTACAGAGCGTTTACGAACTCCTTGAACATCGTTCCGCGCTCTTCAAAGTTTTTAAACTGTCCCCAGCTTGCACACGCCGGAGAAAGGAGAACAAAGTCTCCGCTGTTTGCGTAGGATGCGCAGACCTGAACGGCCTCTTTTAAATCCTCTGCATACATGATATCATTCATACCATACTTTCTTGCACACTCAGCGATCTTATCTCTTGTCTGACCGATCAGTACAAGATAACGTACCTTTCCGTCGAAACTCTGGATCCACTCGTCGTACTCGGAATGTTTGTCATAACCGCCTGCGATGAGAAGTGTCGGACCCGGCATCGCTTTGATCGCCTGGATCGCAGCATCCGGATTGGTTCCCTTGGAATCGTTATAATACTTAACGCCGAAACGTTCCCTTACGAACTCGATTCTGTGCTCAACTGCTTTGAACTCTTTACAAGCTTCTGCGATCACATCCATCGGAACGCCGAGGCTTAATGTGATACCAACTGCTGTCATCACGTTTTCATGGTTATGACCGCCGATGATATTTAAATCATTGACATTGAGAACTTCTTCGTTCTTTCCGTCATGTCTGTAAATGATCATATCGCCATCCATGAAGATGCCGCTCTCTAACTGCTCTTTGCGGCTGAAATAGATCACTTTACATTTTAATGTCTTACCAAACTCACGAAGAACCTCATCATCGTAGTTGAGAACACAAGTATCCTCTTCTGTCTGATTTCTTGCGATTCCCTCTTTTACCTGAGTGTAGCATTCCATCGTTTTATGACGGTCAAGATGGTCCGGAGTAATATTTGTGATCGCGGATACATTCGGACGGAAGTCCATAATAGTCTCAAGCATGAAGCTGGAGATCTCCGCAACTGTCACGGATTCGTCTGTTGTTTCAAGAGCATGCAACGCGTACGGATCACCGATATTGCCGACTACGAAAACGCTTTCACAGAAATGCTTCATGATCTCGCCTGTGAGAGCGGTTGTTGTTGTCTTACCGTTAGTACCTGTGATCGCTGCGATCTTACCTTTTGTGCAATGATATGCAAGCTCGATCTCACTCCAGATCGGGATCTTTGCCTCATCGATCACTGCCACAAACGGAGCTTCCAGAGAGATACCCGGGCTGATAACCGCAAGTTCTACGCCTGTCAGGTCTAATTTTTTTAATTCGCCGAGGATTACAGTCACTTTCGCGCCTTCGTCAAATTTCGCCTTTAAACCCTCTGCGGATAATTTGTCATTTCCATCATATAATACAACTTCGCCGCCCTGAGCGAGAAGAAGTTTCGCTGCTGCGATACCACTGATGCCTGTTCCGGCTACTAATACTTTCTGTGACATAGTTCTTCCTCCTATAATCCTAAGTATGCAATCAGACAAAGGATTGCTGTAACGATTGAAAATACTGCAACGACTCTGGTCTCAGACCAACCACAAAGCTCAAAGTGGTGATGGATCGGAGCCATTTTAAAAATTCGTTTACCACCTGTTTTCTTAAAGTATGTTACCTGGATGATAACAGAAAGAACTTCCACCAGGTAGATCATACCAACAATAGCGATGAAGAGAGGCATCTGCATCATAAATGCGCTGGATGCCACGAAACCGCCCAGCGCCAGGGAACCGGTATCGCCCATGAACACCTTCGCCGGGTATACGTTAAATAACAGGAATCCGAGGAGGCTTCCCACTACTGCTCCTGTGATCGGGCTGATGCCTGCGTTTTCACCGATAGCAACCACGGTAAAGAATGTCGCTACCAGGATTGTCACGCTCGTGCAAAGTCCGTCCAGACCGTCTGTGAAGTTTACACCATTGTCAGTTCCTAATACGATAAAGAACAGAGCCGGAATAAAGAGCCAGCCGAGTTCCAGATAAAAACCGTTTTCCACACCGCCTGTGAACGGGATCAGCATACCGGTTCCTACTTCCTTAGAAGTCATCAGATAATATGCAAAGATACCTGTGATCACAAACTGGAAAAGAAGCTTCTGCTTCGGGCTCAAACCGTCGGAATTCTTCTTAACGATCTTAATATAGTCATCTAAAAATCCTACCAGACCAAACCCTACTGTCATAAACAGGATCGGAATGATCTTCGGATAATCCTTCATATAAAATAATGAAGTAATGATCACACTGAGTACAAACACAATACCGCCCATCGTCGGAGTACCCTTCTTTTTCAGATGAGCCTGCGGACCGTCTTCTCTTACCTGCTGTCCGAATTTTAACTTGTGAAGGAACGGAATGACCACCGGGCAAAGAGCCGCGCTGATCGCAAAGGCGATGATCACTGCCAAGATTGTTTCATTTACCATACTGCACCTCTATCTCTTATGTAAATTTCCCCTATTTTAATTTTCCTATCTAGTATACGTCCTTTTTCCTAATTAATCAATTAGAATATTTGCCTCAATTCCCAAATATGGGAGGATCATCTCAAAAATATCTCCGATGACCGGAGCTGCGATGGTTCCTCCGTAATAAATACCTGTCGGCTCATCGATGGTGATCAGGGCGATCACCTGCGGATCCTCTGCCGGGGCAAATCCGAGAAATGAAGAAATGTATTTTTTCAAGCTGCGCGGAAGCTTTTCCGAAGTAGCTGTTTTTCCACCGACAGAATATCCTTCCACCTGAGCTTTATTGCCGCTTCCCTCCGCAACCACCTGCCCAAGCACATAGCGCATGGTCTCGCTGGTCTTCTCTGACACCACACCTTTTCGGACCGGATACGTAAATTCCCGTACCATAGCTCCATCTTTGCTCTCTGCTTTCATGGCAAAATGAGGTGTGATCCGATTCCCTCCATTTATAATAGAAGAAGCGGTCGTCAAAAGCTGCATCGGAGTGATCTGGAATGACTGACCAAAGGACACGGTCGCCAGTTCCACCAGACCTATATTGTCTTTTTTATGCATAATGGTCCCTGCTTCGCCGGGAAGATCGATCCCGGTCTTGCCCAGCAGACCAAACTGTTCAAAATAATGATAAAAGGATTCTACTCCCAACCGCTGTCCAACATCAATGAACACCGGATTGCAGGAATTCATCGCTCCCTGCAAGAATGTTTCTCCTCCGTGACCGCCGACTTTATGGCAGCGGATCTTTCGGTCTTCCACAATGCGAAAACCCGGACACGAGAAGTTATCCGTCAAAGATACCACGCCTGCTTCCAGTCCTGCTGCCGCTGTGATGATCTTAAACGTAGAACCGGGTTCGTAGGTATCGTTGATGCAGCGATTCCTCCACATGTAATTCAACAGGTTCTGCTTTTCTTCCGCCGAACTGAAAACCACGTCAGCCCCAAGATTGAATGGGTCATTCAGATCAAACTCCGGTACGTTGACCATAGCATAGATCTCACCATTCTGCGGATTCATGATCACGATAGAAACTGCTTTTGCACCCTTCTTTTCCATAACCTGATATGCAGCCTGTTCCGCATATTTCTGAATATTTACATCCAAACTGATGGTCAATGTGTTTCCTGCTATGGGTTCCACACGATCTTCTGCAGCATACTCTAGCTCCACACCCTTGGCATCTGCCAATGTCAGGATCACTCCGTCCCGACCCTTGAGGTAAGACTCATATTTGACTTCCAGTCCAATGATCCCCTGATTATCTGCACCGGTAAATCCCAGAACCTTCGAAGCCAGACTGTGATACGGATAATATCGCTTGTAATCCTCATCCACCTTAACGCCTGCAAGATTGTACTTACGGATCTGGTCCCCGATCTTCTTATCCACATTGGTCTTTATGATCTCCCGGGAGGAACGTTTTTCTACCTTTTTCCGAACCTCGATCTCTGATAGATCCAACTCTTTGCTGAGCACTTTTATGACCTTTTCCCGGTCTTCCACCTGATTGAAAATGACAGAAACTGTACAGACAGTCCGATTCGTAGCAATGACCGTACCATTTCGATCCACGATCTCTCCACGGGCGGCTTTGATCGTTCGTTCCCGCTGGTGCAGTTCATCTGCCATTTCACTATAGTGTTCCGACCGCACGATCATCAGATAGCCAAGCTGCCCGATCAATCCCAGGATCAAAAGAATGGCACCGACCGTAACAATGATGATTTTTCTTCGGTGGTGCGTCAAAAAGGAATTCATCAAGCCACACCTGCACGAATGTCTTGTTACTCATTATATTGCGTTTCAGTCAAATTATGTCCATTCGATCTGGTTCCTACTGTAATCCGAACAGATTACCGGCTGCTGCCAATCGGTTGTAAAACTGCTCAAAGAAATCTTTTTCAGCTGCAAATCCAGTTAAGTAAAATGTTTTTAACACATACATGCTGATAGTCTTTGCTGCTGTACCTTCCTCATCTTCTTTTGCAATGTTCTGCAGATCTTTTAAGAAATAATGCCACTTGGCAATATATTTATCATAGTTCTTTGCATCCGGGGTATCGATCCACTTTTTCACCTTCACTTTGGAACGATTCCCTTTCTTGCATTCATTCACCTGCAGAATATACTGAAAACTGCCGTCTTCGTACAGTCGTCCCAGAGGAAAGATCCTGCAGATACCCGGACGATGCGGATGCACACTGCAGCGTCCTTCTTCATTTAAAAAAGCACATGCTTCCTTTTCTCCCGCCATTTTCAAATTCGGAAGAATTACACCGTCCACCACATTCAGTTCCAGATGGTTCTGAAGCAATGCTTCAAAACTCATACCGGTTCCTGTTACCAGACGGTGTACATCATATGGGTCCAGGACTACTGAATTTCCCATACCCATGCAACACGCAGAGCAGCCTGCGCAACCTGCGCAGTCTGCTCTTACCATGTCCTCTAAACCATATAATTTTCCGTCAGATATTTCTTTTAAATCAACCTGTCTCTCCATTTGTACCTCTATTCTCCCGGTATCTTTTCACCAGGGCCCGGAGCTGCAACATCTGTCACGCCTTCCGGCATCGGATCGATCGTAATCGTTGTTCCCAGGTCCACCTCAGGAAGCCCAAGACCACCTTCATGGGAAATCACTTCTTCCTCCGGCTCTGTCGGTGTTTCAGCATCCCCTTCTTCCACTTCTGTGGTCGGCTCTGCAGTCGGCTCCATACCGCCTTCATTCTTGTTGGTGATACCTTCTTCCTGATTTGCGAGGTCTTCATCTACCTCTTCCGGAATCTCTGTATCCGGGAACACATTCATATATGGAAGAATGTCTGTTAAGATCTTCTGGAATACTTCTATCGCAAATGAACTGTGTGCCTGCTCCTCACCCGGAAGATGCGGAGTATCAATACATACATAAACCAGAACCTGCGGATCATCCGCCGGTGCAAAACCTGCGAAAGAAACTAAGTAATTCTTTGCAGAACGCGGAAGCTTCTGTGCTGTACCGGTCTTACCACCGACTTTATATCCGGTTACGCGGGCAGCCTTACCGGTTCCTTCTTCATGATCAACTGTCTGGAACATTGCTTCGATGATAAACTCACTGGTTGCCTGAGAAACTGTCTCACGAACCAGATTCGGTTCGATCTTCTTCACAACAGCTCCCTGTTCATTGAGAATCTGCTTTACTACATGCGGCTCATAATAAGAACCGCCATTAATAATAGAAGAAAGAGCTGCTGCCATCTGCACCATCGTACAGTTGTAGTTCTGTCCAAAAGAATAACATGCAAGGTCTGTTGAACCCATATTATCTGCTGTACGGATCAGTCCGGATGTATCTGCCTCACCCGGAAGATCAATTCCGGTCTTCTGACCAAAACCAAAGATCTCCTGATATTTCGCAAATTTCTGGATACCCAGTCTTGCAGAGATCTGCATCATAACGTCGTTGCAGGATTTCATCAGAGACTGTTCGAGAGAAATCGTGCCGTGACCCAGTCGGCTGACACAGCGGATGTTGTAACCGCCCACATGCTGTCCACCATCACAGAGATATGTTTCGTTCTGATATACCACGCCCTCTTCCAGGCAAGCTGCAACGGTCAATGGTTTTGCCGGAGAACCCGGCTCGTAGCTGTCGCTGACCGCGAAGTTACGCCACATTTTATTCCACGCTTCAGTCTTTTCAGCTTCCGTCATCGCTGCGAGCTCTGCTTCCGAATACATGGAAGACAGATTTCTCGGATCATTCAGATCAAATCTTCGGTTGGATGCCATCGCCAGGATCTCTCCATTGTTTGGATCCATAACCAAAACGGAAGCTGTCTCACTGCCGATTCCATTCATCCACTCGTCAATGTACTTTTCAACAGTCTTCTGGATATTGGTATCAATGGTAGAAACGATCGTATGTCCGTTTTCTGCCGATTTGATGATCTTCTCCATATTGGACTCACTGTCCAGATAACCATATTCACGTCCGTTGATACCGATCAGATCACTATTGTAATACTGCTCGATACCGCCGCTGCCCTGTTTACCATTGTCAAAAGAGAATCCGACTACGTTGCACGCCAGTGCTCCGTACGGATAAAATCTGCGGTACTCGTCCTCAAACCAGACACCTTTGACTCGGGAGGACTTACGCTCGTCCGTGAACTTTTTGTTCATCTCGTTTGCCATTTCCTCAAATGCTTCCTTTTCATCAACAGAAAGCTGGCGGGCAAACTTTACATAATAAGATTCACTGTTCTTGCTGATCGTATCAAGAACTGTCTGTCTGTCATAACCAAACACTTCACAAAGTGCCTGCACCGTCGGCTCCAGATACTTTTCCGGTGCCTTGTTGATCTGGTTCGGGTCCAGGATCAAGTTGTACACTTTCTCACTGGTAGCCAGATACGTACCGTTTCGGTCCACAATATCACCTCTTCGGTACGGGATCGTACGGCTGTCGAAGGACGAATGCTGGTTCAGCACGATCTGGGTGTATTCTTCATTTTTATCTTCGATCAAATTATAGAGAACTGCCACAAGACCAATTAAAGCCAGCGTAATTACGAGGACCGTAACCGCCAGCTTCTCTTGCATATACCGTGTCAGTACTTTTCTTTTATTTCTGTTACCGTTCTGGGATGTCTTCATACTGTCTCACATACTCGCTTTCCGTCTTATTGTACAAACGAACCTGATTCTTGTTGGCATAAACCATGCCAAGTTCCTCTGTTGCAACTTTGTAAACATAGTCAAGATCGACGGAAGTATTGATTCGGGTCTCAAGTGCGTCGTTGTCGGCTTTTAATGTCTCAATACGTTCTTCGAGATATTCGATGTGGTCCAGTCTCGCTGTGATGGAGGACTGGAGCTGAAGGTAACTCACGCACAGGTAAAGAGTGCAGATCGCTGCGATCGTCAGCATAATGACGAACGGAAGCTCCATCGGCAATGCTCTCTCCTGGCCTATTCTAGGTGTAACAGCATGGCGTTCTTCCTGGAAATACTCGCGTTCCTGTACATGTAACTGTCTCGCTGTATTGCCAACTACATACGCTGCATTTGTTCTCTTGATGTCTCTTCCTGTAGCCATACTATCACTTCCTTTCTATCATATTTCTTCGGGTATCTTACTCATTATCTGCGTTCAAATACACGGAGCTTGGAGCTCTTGGAACGCTTATTATCTTCGATCTCCTCATCTGCAGGGATGATCGGTTTTCTCGTGATCACTTTTCCCTTGCTCTTCTTTCCACATACACAAACCGGTAAGTTCGGCGGGCATACACAAGGATTTTCATTGTCACGGAAGCGAAGCTTTACGATGCGGTCTTCCAGAGAATGGAAGGTAATGATCGAAAGTCTTCCGTCCGGATTTAACAGATCGATCATCGTATCGATGGAATCTGTCAGCACTTCCAGTTCTTTGTTGAGTTCGATGCGGATCGCCTGGAAAGTTCTCTTAGCCGGATGGCCGCCTTCCATTCTCATCTTCGCCGGGATCGCGGCTTTGATGATCTCCACCAGCTGATCGGTCGTCTCGATCCTGCCGTTTTCTCTCGCTCTTACAATGTGCTTTGCGATATTCTTCGCAAATTTGTCTTCACCGTAATCGCGGATTACACGGAAGAGTTCCATCTCCGTGTAGTCATTGACGATATCCGCTGCGGTTTTTTCGTTTCTCTGGTCCATACGCATGTCCAGAGGGGCATTCTCTCGATAAGTGAATCCTCGTTCTGCCGTGTCCAATTGGTAAGAAGAAACACCCAGATCGAGATAAATACCATCTACTTTTTGAATCCCTAATCCTGTGAGCACCTCCCGGATATTGCGGTAGTTGCTCCGAACAATGGTAACTTTCTCTTTAAATGGTTCCAGACGTTCTGTCGCTGCTTTGATCGCGTCCGCATCCTGATCGATACCGATCAGACGGCCGTTCTCACCGAGTCTGCTTGCGACTTCGAAAGCATGTCCGCCGCCGCCAAGAGTTCCATCGACGTAAATTCCGTCCGGTTTGATATTTAAGCTGTCTACTGTCTCATAAAGGAGAACTGACTTGTGTTCAAAAATCATATGCCAAGACCTTCCATATTTTCTGCAATTTCTTCCATGTCATCATATACGTTCTTTTCAGCCCATAATGCTTTGTTCCAGATCTCGATACGGCTTCCGACGCCGACTAACACAACGTCTTTTTCCAGTTTCGCGAAATCTCTCAACACAGCCGGGATCAAAATTCTTCCCTGCTTGTCCACTTCACAAGCGCTGGCACCTGCCAGGAAGAATCTTGAAAATTTTCTGGCATTGGCATTGGTAAGCGGAAGTGCGTGAAGCTTCTCTTCGAAGGATTTCCATTCCGTATTTTCGTACACGAAAAGACAGCCGTCCAATCCCTTGGTAACAACGAACTCTTCGCCCAGCTGCTCACGGAACTTGGACGGAACAATCAAACGACCTTTTGTATCGATTGTATGACTGTACTCACCAATGAACATCCTTTTCTCCTGTACTCCGTGCGCTCCATAGAGAACCACTTTCTCTCCATTTCGCTCCACTTTAACCCACTTTTCACCACTTCTGTAATAATCTTAGTACATTTCAACTAAAATGGCAAGAATTTTTTAAGAAAAAAGTAACAAAAAAAAGCCGCAAATCTGCGACTTTTTTCAAGGTCTATATCTATTGTTTTTGTTAATATCCGGCCACAATATATAGTTCGATCAAGTGATCCAGTTCCACGCTGTACCGATATATAGTATCATAATCTTTTTTTGTATCGATGCTGTCATTTAACTTCATTCTGGCCGCCTCAATTTTTTCGATTAATCTCTGTTTATCCAGCGCTTTTTCCATCTATGAGTTCCCCTCTCTTTTCTTTGCTTCCTGTCTATGGCGATAGAAAAGGATTACCAGAGAAACCACAACAAGGACAATGGATAATAACTGGGATACTGCAAGTCCGGTACCCGGCACAAGAAGAGAATCGGTTCTCAGTCCCTCGATCCAGGCACGTCCGATACCATAACCCACAAAGTAGATGAGAAGCATCTCACCATCGAACTTCTTTCTCTTGCGGTACCAGAGCATAAAGAATAATACTCCCAGATTCCACAAAGACTCGTAAAGGAAGGTCGGGTGTACCTGTATGTACTCCACTCCATTCTCCACGATCAGATTGTCGATCAGTTCCTGTGAGATCATATTCGCACTTACAATGCTTCGTTTAATCCTCATGGCAAACAGGCCGTCAGTAAATCCACCGAACGCTTCACAGTTAAAGAAATTTCCCCATCTGCCGATGATCTGACCGGTTACGAGACCAAGAACGACGGAATCTGCCATAGAGAAAAAGGAAAGACCCTTCTTCTTCGCAAACACATATAAGGTGAGTATACCACCGATGATTCCACCGTAGATTGCAAGCCCGCCCTTTCTAAGATTGATGATCTCTGTTAAGTTTTCCTTATAATATCCCCACTGGAATATCACGTAATAAATTCTGGCTCCTAAGATTGCAAATAAAATGCCGTAAATTGCAAAATCCAGGTAGATCTCCGGATCCTGACCTCTGCGCTTTCCGTCTGCCTGCGCCATCAAAATACCGCACATCATACCGATCGCAATGATCAGACCATAAAATGCAACGGAAAAACTTCCTATATTAAAGCTTTTTACCATATGCTCAACCGTAAATCCCAGATTTACAAAACTTAAATCTGCTCCTGCTGTCATATCCACGCTCCTTTACTGATTTGTGAATCCTATTTTATAACGAAATACTACAAAATGCAAACAAATTCGCATGACACCAGTCGCCTATTTTCGACAAATTAAGTTTTTGATTGCGGTTGACTTTCTATTTGCCAACTTTTATACTTAAACTAAGGTATTTTGTTTCCCGTACGTGATTAGTATGACCGGGAGCAAAGCAATTATGTTTTCTAAATTATGGAGGGTTTTATCAATGGGTATTGAAAACATTTTAAGCAAAATTGAAAGTTGGAACGATGAGATGGTAGCTTGCCGCCGCGACCTGCACAAATACGCAGAGCCGGGTTGGAGAGAGTATCGTACAACAGCTAAGATCATCAAAGTTCTGAAAGAAAACAACATTCCGTTCAAATACGGTCATGAGATCATCAACCCGAATTTCCTTTGGTCCTATCCGACACAGGAAGTATTAGAGGCTCATCAGAAACGTGCCATCGAACAGGGTGCAGATCCGGAGATCATCGCAGAGATGAAGGGCTTCACAGGTGCCTGCGCGATCATTGAGACAGGCAAACCGGGCAAAACGATCGCGATCCGTTTCGATATCGACTGTAACGATGTAAACGAGACAAACGATCCGAGCCACGTTCCGTTCCAGGAAGGTTTCGCTTCTGTTAATGCAAACTGCATGCACGCTTGCGGCCATGACGGTCATGCGACAATGGGTCTTTATACAACTCTCGCTCTTAATGAGATCAAAGATGAACTCTGCGGTACGATCAAGATGATCTTCCAGCCGGCAGAGGAAGGTGTAAAAGGTGCGCAGTCCGTTGCTGAGAGCGGTATTCTGGATGACGTAGACATGTTCTTCTCCAGCCACCTTGGCATGGGTTACAAGACAGGCGAACTGATCGGTCTTACAAAAGACTTCCTTTCCACAACAAAGATCGATGCTACATTCCACGGTGTTGCTTCCCACGCCGGTATGACTCCGCAGGAAGGCAGAAGTGCGATCCTCGCAGCATCCGCAGCATGTCTTGCAATGCACACTGCTTGTCAGGACTCCCGTGGCGCTTCCCGTATCAACGTTGGTACCATCCACGGCGGTACAGGCAGAAACGTAGTTCCGGATACAGCTGTGATCCAGGTTGAGACTCGCGGTAAGACTGCTGACATCGAGCGCGGCGTATACAACCGTGCTATGAGCAGCATTGAAGGTGCAGCTCAGATGTTCGGATGTACTGTAGAGACAGCGATCATGGGTTCCGCATCCAGCGCTGACAGTGACTGGGCACTCGAGCCGTACATCAACAGAGCACAGGCTCATCTCCCGGAGATCACAAGATACCAGCCGGAAGATGGTTTCACAGGTTCTGAGGATGCTACATACCTTATGGCAAAAGTTCAGGAGCACGGCGGTCTTGCAACTTACATGGGCGTTGGCGCAGATATCGCTGCTCCGCACCACAACGGTAAGTTCAACTTCGACGAGAGCGCGCTTGTAACAAACGTAAAATTACATACAGCCATCGTTTGGGAGATCTGCAACGAGTAAAGTGAGCGGAGCGAACGCTACTCAAACGAAACGAAGTGGAGTTCGAGTTTCCCGTCTGCCCAAACGCAGCGAAGCGAAGTTCGGTTTTCCCGTAATATAGAACCGCCTGTCGGAAATATCCGACGGGCGGTTTTTTGTTGTATTCTCTGATTTTCTTGTAACTTCAGTATTGAGAAACAATACCACTTATGTTAGAATAAAAGTTGTGGCATAGAAAATGCCATACATAACCATTGAAAACT
>JAZRLX010000093.1:0-30399 GCA_045647085.1 Pilosibacter sp. | reverse complement strand
CGGTACTTGGCGCTTTAGCGCCTTAGTACCGTTACGCAATTCTCTGAGCGAAAGCGTGTCCGCTTGAAAATTCCTGTCAGCCTGGGACTCTTTATTGCCAAGTTGACTCTACTAAATATTCAATTACTCTACTTCTATGATTTCTACTCCTGAAATATTAGTAGTAATCTCGCTTTCTGTGTATACTTTGCGTACAGTATACTCCTCAACCTCTACGACTGCATCTTCAATCAGATCAGAGATATCCTCTCTCAGGCTGCGGTTATAACGGAACACAAGAGTTCTGTCTTCGAATCCGGTTTCTTCGTTATAGACAAGTTCAGTGCTTCCATCCCATTCCTCAAACACTTCTTCTCCCATGATCATCTTCACCTTGGATGGAGCAATCTCTCCCGCGGAAGTCATCTTCACGGTTACGTTGAAGATACCTGTTGAAATCTTTGTCGTCTCAATATCTGTGATCTCAAAAGTCACATCTCCGCATGCCGTCGGACCAAACTCTTCAAGAAGATCGATCTTAGCACCAACTTCCAATGGAACAGTTGCCTCTTTGCTTACGGAAACAGGCAGCCACCATTCCGGAGCCTTCACATAAATGGTTTCCGGAACTTTGGTTTTTTCATAAACAAAGAAATAGGAGCCATCTTCCGATACAATGCCTGGTTCTTCCTCTTCCAGTTCGCCACCCTCAATAATAACCAAAAGATCCGTAAATGCAGAACTCTTTTCACTTTTCTGCTTGATTTCATTCTCATACGCCTCATCTTTTGCGACTTTGATCGGCCCCATCAGAACTGCACCTTTTTCAAAGTCGTGGTATTTGGCATTTAAGATCAACTGATCCGGTGCGATCATGCCGGAAATCAGTTTTACAAGAACAAAAATCACTGCAACTGCCAAAACTGTCAGAGGCAGAATTTTCAAATATACCTGCAAGAGCGGATTATTCTCCTGCATTCCATCTTTCATTTTACCCATGATGTTTCATCTCCTCAATCTTCCTTTCGGATACTTAGCATCCGAAGACCTTTTTACCGCCGATATAGGTTGATGTAACCTTAGCGCCAAGGATCTCTTCATTCGCACAGTTCAACAGATTGGTGTCTAACGTAATAAAATCTGCGTACATGCCCGGTTTGATCATACCTTTCACATCTTCATCAAAGGAAGCATATGCTCCGGCTGCTGTATAACCATAAAGCGCTTGTTCACGACTTAAAATCTGATGCGGCCACGCAGGTCCGTTACCCTTTGTATCACAACCTGTCACTGCACAATACAGTCCGCGCATCGGTGCAAACTCTTCCACCGGACAATCCGTGCCAAATGGAGCATGAACACCGCTCTCGATATAATCTTTCCATGCATAAGATGTACTGCCAAGTTCTTTGCCAACACGGTCAAAAACAATATGCATATCATAATCAATGAATACCGGCTGAATATAAGCGATCACATCCAGTTCTTTAAAACGGCGGATCTGTTCTTTATCTGTAATCTGACAGTGTACGATGCCGTGACGCGGATGAAGATACGGCATTTCCTTTCTTGCACGCTCGATCGCATTCAAACACATCTCGACTGCACCGTCACCGATGGCGTGTAAAGCAACTGCCATATTGTGTTTGTGCGCCTTCATAACCAGATAATCCAGTTCTTCCTGGCTCTCATAAATGGCCAGGCCATAAGTTGTCGGATCATCTTCATACGGTTTACGCATCAGTGCTGTTCTGGCACCGAGAGAGCCGTCTGTCAGTACCTTTACACAGGAAATCTTGAAGCTGCGATTTCCATAACTGTCATCAAAACCTTTTTCATCAAAAAATTCATCGATGGTCGTTTTCTCTGTCAGAAGGGCCTGCTCTGCCATACGTATCTTCAATCTGCCCTGTTCGCTGGCTTCGCGGATCAGTGCCATCATCTCATACGCTCTTCCATCCGGAGTATATTTAAAATCATCTGACTGAATGCTGGTAATGCCTGCTGCAAACAGATCTTCCTGACATTCTACCATCATATCTAACAAGGTTGTTAATCCCGGAGCCGGAAGATTCGCTTTGATGTCATCAAAGACATTTTCCTTGATCACACCATTCGGTGTTCCGTCCGGATAAGTTTCTACAAATGCACCGTACTGGCCAACTGTTTCCTTGGTGAAACCTAAAAGCTCCATAGCCTTGGAGTTCATGACTGCAACATGAAAGCAAGTACGCATGATGATCATCGGATACTCAGTCGTAACCATGTCCAGATCTTTGGAATTCGGAAAGCGTTTTTCATCTGTAAAATAATCCTGATTCCAGCCTTCACCGGTCAGCCACAAACCGCTGGTCTTGTCGTATAATTTTGCAAAGCCATCTTTCATTCGTGTCAAAACTTCCTGCAAAGAAGTACAGCCGGATAAATTTACCGCACTCTTTTTCGCTTTCGCATAATGGAGATAATGCATGTGGCTGTCATTAAAGCCCGGCATTAAAAACTCTCCGTTGCAGTCAAGGATCTCCACGTCCTTCTCTTCACGCTCTGCTAAATATTTTTTCGCACCTTCTTCTGTGCCTACATATGCAAAAAAATCACCGACGATGACCGCTGCCTCAGCCTGCGGATTTGCAGCATCCATGGTCGCAATCTTTGCGTTTCTTACTAACATTGCCATATATCATTTCCTCATTTGCTTAACAAAATCTGCCACCTAATTATACGATAGACCGCCTTTGAATGCAAGACTCCCCGGACAGAATGATACAAAACTGTCCGGGGAGAACTTTTACATTTTATTCTTCTGCTTCCGTCTGCTGTACGTTTTCACGTGTCGCATCCACAAGCTTGATCGTTCTATTTTCAACTTTTACAATGCTGAATACAAATCCGCCAAAATGAATATCTTTGTCATTCTCTTTCGGTAAATGACCGAGACGGGAAGTCAGAAAACCATTGAGCGTATCGAAGTTCTCCTTATCCTGTTCCTCAAATTCGATTCCAAGTGTATCTTCCAGATCCACCAACAGAGATGTACCTGCAAGCTGGAATGTATTGTTGTCAGAAGAAACAATATCCACTTCCTCTTCGTCGTATTCATCCATGATATTACCCACGATTTCTTCAAGGATATCTTCCATAGTCACAAGACCGGCCGTCTGACCGTACTCATCGATCACAATTTCCATATGAATCTTCTCAGACTTCATCTCCCTGAACAAAGCATTGATGTTTTTATGTTCCGGGACAAAATGCGGTTCTCTGAGAAGTCCGTCAATCTGACTGATCGGCAGTTTGAGATATTCTTTAATCTCTGCAAAATAAAGCACGTCTCGCATATGAAGAATACCGATAATGTTATCAATATCTTCTCCGTATACCGGAAGTCTGGAATTGATCGATTCTTTTACGATAAAATCCATTGCTTCTTGTAACGTAACGGTTCCCTCAAGTGCAACAATATTCAGTCTGTGAGTCATAATATCAGAAGCCACTTTATCGTCAAATTCGAAAATGTTAGTGATCATCTCTGCTTCACTGGCCTCTAATACACCCTGATCATGAACTTCATTGACCATGTACATAATATCCTGTTCTGTCACTTTGTCATCCTTCGCATGGGTATCGATCCCCACCATGATCAAAATAAGGTGAGATACAAATTCCATAGTCGCAGTAAACGGCGCACAGATTTTCATAAGCAGGTCAATGATCGGAAGTACTTTGTAACAAAAACGGATCGGACTTTTCATAACCAGCCATTTCGGAATGATAATACCGAAACACACCAGTATAAAAGCAAGTACTGCGATTGCCAGTACATAAGAAGCAACGGTTACAAACACAGTTGGCAAGTTCTCAATGCTTGGGATCTTCCAAAGAATCCTTTTCAGATATCCCTCAAGATATGGAAGGGAAATCCCGCCCATCACAAGACTTAAAACCATCGTGATCAACTGATTGGTCTGGACAAATCCATGCGGATTCTCCCGGATATGTAAAAGACGCTCTGCCTTTTTATTTCCTTCGTCCCGCTCATCCTCCAATGCGCTTGTGTTAAGCGCCTGGATGGCTGCACCAAATCCATAAATCAGATAATAAATAACAAATGCTGCTCCTAAAAGCAAGATTCCAGTCCACGAATTACCATCGTCCATTGTAAAATTAAACTCTCCTTTTCTTTGCAAAATTAAGCATAACATCGTTAAATATAGCATTTGGGCACTATTTCGTCAACTGTCTTCTCACTTCGGTTATGTAAGAAGTTCGAGGCTGACTCTCAGTGCTGCATTGACCTTTTCCTGCAGATCGCCCTCAATATGACAGATCTTTTCACGTAATCTCTGCTTATCGATGGTGCGCAGCTGCTCCAGTAAGATCACGGAATCTTTAACCATGTCGCAATCTCTTGAGGATAATTCCACATGCGTCGGAAGTTTTGCCTTGTTCATTTTTGATGTGATCGCAGCACAGATTACCGTAGGACTGTGCTTATTTCCCACATCATTTTGTATAATAAGGACCGGCCGCACTCCCCCCTGTTCGGAGCCTACGACCGGTCGTAAATCTGCATAATAAATATCTCCACGTCTGATAATCAATCGCTTCACTCTCCGCTTTCGGTTTCTTTTTTCTGTACCGATAGTATTGACATCCTACGATTAAGTTATGCAGAACAATGACATTTTGCCCGTTATTTCACGATCAGAACCCTTCCAATTCACACGCTTCGCAAGTCTGGGTTCCGACCACCTTTCCACTTTTCACATATACACGCGGAACGCGTTTGCCGATGACACATGGAATTTCATAATGGAAACCATCACAGAATTTTACCAATTCATCCATGGAAATCTCCAGTTCCCCGTCTCTTCCAAGAAGTGTCACTTCTGATCCTTCTTCCGCCTCAGGAACCTCCGTCAGATCGATCATCAGCTGATCCATGCACACTCTTCCCAGGATCGGAACGCGTTTTCCACAAACCAGAACGTGACCTCTGCCTGAAGCATTTCTCGGATATCCATCTGCATATCCGATTCCTACAGTTCCGATGACCATGTTCCTTTCTGCCACGAATGTTCCTCCGTAGCTTACAGCACTTCCTGCTTTGATTTCTTTGATATATGTAATAAAGCTCTTCAATTCCATAGCAGGCTGGATCTTCATCTGATCTTTTTTCACCTCATCGGACGGATACAGACCATAAACAGTGATGCCCGCACGGACAGCATCCATATTGGCTTCTTTCAGATCCATGATACCTGCACTGTTGGAACAGTGTACGATAGGGATCGAAATCAGTCGCTCTGCTAAGAACCGATTGAATTCCCTAAACGCTCGGATCTGTTCCTCTGCATATGATTTATCGAATTCATCCGCTCTTGCAAAATGGGTAAACATTCCGCAAATCTCAATTCCCGGAAGAGCATTGATTTCTTTCACAATATCAGCGGAAACCTCGGTTGGTGCGAGCCCAATACGATTCATTCCCGTATCGACCGCGATATGGACTCTCGCTTTCTTTCCCATCTCAACCGCAAGTTTTGACATCTGCTCCGCTTTCTCTAACTGAAACACGGTCATACAGATATCCTGAAGAATGATTTCTTTATAACTTCCGGACGGAGCTACACCCAGAATCAAAATATCTTTCGTAATTCCATGTCTGCGAAGCTGGAATGCTTCTTCTGCCGTCGCCACTGCATAGGCAAATACATACGGATCTATGGTCTTTGCGACCGGAATCGCTCCGTGTCCGTAACCATCCGCTTTAACCACACCGAACATTTTTGTTCCGGGAGTCAGATTGGCCTGCATGGCTTTCATATTTTCTTCAATTCGGTCCAGATGAATCTTTGCATACGCTCGCTCAAACTGTCTCATTGATAACCTCCCCTACGCAATCCGCCAACTCTCCAGCCAATACGGAATGCATCCCAAATTTTCTTGCTGCTGCCTCTCCTGCCAATCCATGGATGTAGACACCGAGAGAGGCTGCCTCACATTCGTCCATACCAAGTCCCAACAGACCGGCGATCACTCCACAGAGCACGTCTCCGGAACCACCCTTCGCCATTGCAGGAGAGCCGCTTGGATTTATAAACAAGTTTCCATCTTTTCTTGCAATCACGGTAGCAGCATCTTTTAATACACAAGTCACACCGTACTGCTCCGATACATTACGAGCTGTATCGATCAATGCGTCTCGAATCTCATCGACCGTTTTTCCGATCAGTCTGGAACACTCCGATAAATGCGGCGTCAAAATAATATTCTCAGTAAAAAAGTTTTTCAGATATGGGTATCTGGCCGCCAGATTGATCGCGTCTGCATCCAGTATGATCGGAACGTATGCGTGCTCCAGAACAGCTTCTACCATCACACGGCTGTACTCCTCTGTCCCAATTCCGGGGCCAAGGATGATCACATCTGCCCAGTCTGTCTGATTTCTGATATAGTCTTTAAACTCCCCCGGTTCATGGGAAGCCCAATCAGACGAATAGGTTGTCAAAATCGCCTCCGGAAGCTTCTCCTGAATGATGTTCCGATTTTCTTCTACTGTCAATACTTTTACCAATCCCGCTCCGGTTCGATAAGCTGCTTTTGCTGCAAAATAAGCTGCACCGGCCATATTTTTCGCACCGGCAACAATCAGGATCTTACCGTAGCTTCCTTTATGCGAATATGCTCTTCTCTTCGGAATACTGGCTAAATCTTCTTTTGTATGCGCCATTATATAATGCTTGGCAATTTCTTCCTCGACCGGAACAAATCCGATATCTGCCACAGTCACAGTTCCACTATACTCACGGCCGGGAAATAACACATGACCAAGCTTCATTTCACCAAACGTCACTGTTTCATCTGCACAAACCGCACATCCAAGGATCTCCCCATTTTCAGAACTGATGCCGGATGGAATATCCACGGAGACAATTTTTGAATCATACTCTTCTCTCTGTGTATGAATCAGTTCAAGAAGCTCTGCATATACTCCTTCCACCGGTCTTGTTAATCCGATCCCAAACACTGCATCGATCACTACATCACAAACACCCGGGATCAAATCATCCAGACGATGGATCGGAATTCCAAGCTTCTCTGCGATCGACAACTGGATTTCCATCTCTTCACTCATGTGACCATCCTGAGAAGGAAGAATGATCGCCGCAGCATATCCACGTAAATGCAGGATGCGGGCTGCAGCCACTCCATCTGCACCGTTATTTCCCAGACCACAAACAGACCAAACCACACCTTTGTGTGAAGGGACACACGTTGTTCGAAGTTCAATCAGCCGTTCTGCTTTATTCGCCACTTCCAGTGCAGCACGCTCCATCAATACCAGAGAAGGGATTCCATAGTCATGAATAGAACGCATATCAATTGCTTTCATCTCTCTTCCATTGACCAGATATCTCATGAATCTTCCCCCTCTCCCACAGCAAAGGCCATGACGAATTCTTTCGTATCGGAAATCGAAACTTCGATCCGTTTGATTTTTTTCTCGTCTGCAACTTTCCTTGCATTTTCATGGAGGATCACATGCGGTTTGCCAAGTTCATCCCGCAGTACCTCCACATCTTTCGGCATAAAGGTGCGGAATCCGGTTCCAAGCACTTTCGCCACTGCCTCTTTCACAGCAAAAGTGCCGGCAAGCACAGATATCCTTCCATCTGCCTGCCGGCGCTCTTCTTCCGTATAAACACGCAGTAAAAAGGCCTCTTTTTCACAGGCCTTTTTCACACGCTCAATTTCGATCAAATCACAGCCAACCCCAGTTAACATGTTAATTTATCCCGTCTACTTTCCTGTTGGTTTTATACTTCCTTTTCCAGGCGTTCTTTCTCTTTTCTCTCACGCTCGTCCATCATACTGCTGACACGGTAAGAAAGACGCATCAGACTATCAGAAAGATGCACGTTTTCAACTACAACATCTTCCGGAACATTTAAATCCATATGTGCAAAGTTCCAGATTGCTTTAATGCCGGCATTTACCAGGCGCTCTGCGATTTCCGGTGCTTTGGACTTCGGGATCGTAAGAGCCGCGATCTGCACTTCATTTTCAATAATGAACTGCTCCAAATCATCAATACCGCGAATCTCAACACCACGTACCACAAGACCGATCAGTCTTGGATTAATGTCAAACATACCTTTGATCATAAAACCACGCTTTTCAAAGTTTGCATAGTTGGCGATCGCCTGACCAAGATTACCGGCACCAATGATGATAATGTTGTGCTGTCTGTCGATACCGATGATCCTTGCGATCTCATTGTAAAGGTATCTGACATTATAACCGTATCCCTGCTGGCCAAAACCACCAAAATTGTTTAAATCCTGACGAATCTGGGATGCAGTTACTTTCATCCTTGCACTCAGTTCATTGGAGGAAATACGTTCAATCCCTTCCTCCATCAAATCTCCAAGATATCTATAATATCTAGGCAGTCTCGCAATTACCGCCTTAGAAATCTGTCTTTCATCTGTCATATTTCTTTCACCCTCCCGATGTGGATTTAATTGTTTCATCCACAAATCAACCTGTAGATATTATAACACACTCCTCCCATTTGTCAAATCCTTGTCAAACATTTTTAATAAAAAATCATGTTACAATTTGTAACTTTTGTACAATTCGCCCAAACGCCATAAACTTGTGAACTAAAAAAGGCAGACCGGTCTCTTTCAAACCTGTCTGCCTTTTAAATTTACAGTTTTTCTACCATATCAGCTGCATGGTTCAGGAAATCTGCCTCGATGTACTCGACAGTACCTTCATCCACGAATCCTGCCATCTGCGGGCGGATCGGAATCTGAGCAAGAACGTTAAGACCGTGCTCCTCAGCAACTTTATCGATGTGGCTCTCACCAAATACGGAAATCTTCTTGCCGCAATCCGGACACTCTAAGTAGCTCATGTTTTCAACAAGACCGATGATCGGAATGTCCATCTTCTTCGCCATGTTTACAGCCTTCGCAACGATCATGGATACGAGATCCTGCGGGGATGTAACGATGATGATACCGTCAACCGGAAGAGACTGGAATACAGTAAGCGGAACATCACCTGTTCCCGGCGGCATATCTACAAACATGTAATCGATGTCTTTCCATAATGTCTGGTTCCAGAACTGTTTTACCACACCGGCAACGATCGGACCTCTCCAGATAACCGGATCTGTCTCATTGTCAAGGATCATGTTGGCAGACATGATCTCAATGCCTGTTGTGGACTGAGCCGGGATCATCAGCTGTCCATCCGGCGTTACATATGCCATCTGGTGAATACCAAATGCCTTCGGAATAGACGGACCTGTAATATCTGCATCAAGAATACCTACACGGTAGCCTTTTGCGCGCATCTGGCAAGCCATAAGGGATGTTACCATGGACTTACCTACGCCACCCTTACCACTTACAATACCGATCACTTTCTTTACAGAACTTCTCGGATCTAATTTCTCAATAAAATCTTCCTTGTTCATCTTCTGCTGGCCAGCTGTCTGTCTGCTGCTGCAGTTGGCTGTGCAGGAACCGCAGTCATGACTGCATGTTTCTGATGTGTTGCTCATGTTAATTTCCTCCAGTTTCTAAATTAATAGTCCTCAAGACCTGTGGCGATCAATTCACAGATAGCTTCTAATGCTGCCTCTTCATCTTCACCTGTGCACTGTACCTCTACGATCGCTCCGCATTTAACACCGGAGGCCATAACGTTCAGAACACTTTTTGCATTGATTTCTTTATCTTTATATAAGATCATAATCTTAGACTTAAACTTCATGGAAGCCTGACACAAAATGCCTGCCGGACGAAGATGAAGACCGGTCGGATTTACGATCTCGATTTTCCTAGATTTCATTGGTGTACCTCTCCTTCCTAATAAAGGATTCTATAATAGAATCATAGGAATGTCAAGGCATGGCCTGTTTGGAATAGACACAGCCACAGTAGTTCTGACGATAGAGATCATGTTCTTTTGAAAGCTCCGTAGAACGCTTGTAACCATTCTTTTTCTTGAAATCAGAATTTAAGAATTTCACACCGTATTTCTCTCCCATCTCTTCTCCGATCCGGTTCAGACGCTCTGCATCTTTCAACGGACTGATGGTTAAGGTCGTAGTGAAATAATCATAATTACCTTCTTTTGCAAGCTTCGCAGACTCCTCAAGCCGCAGTTTAAAGCACTCCGTACATCTCGCTCCGCCTTCCGGTTCTTTTTCCAGACCTTTGACAGTCTCATAAAACACTTCCGGACGGAACTCGCCCTTTACCAGGCGGATTGAATGCTTTACACCTGCTTCATTCAGTTCGCGGATCAGACGGTCTTGCTCATTGACACGGTCTTCGTATTCGGAATCCGGAAAAATATTCGGATTGTAATAAAACACCGTAATCTCAAAATAATCAGATAAGTATTCCAGACAATAACTGCTGCACGGTGCACAGCAACTATGCAGGAACAGTCTGGGCACCAGACCCTCTCGCTCGAAGCCTGCCAGAAGTTTATCCAACTCCTTCTGATAATTTCTCTTGTTCATAATTTCCCCATATCTGCCAGAAAAGGACAGCCGGATATGCTCCTGCTGCCCTTATCACTCTGTTTTGTTTTCTGTCAATTACAGGAAATCGCGGATACGTTTGCTGCGAACCGGATTTCTCAGTTTTCTTAATGCTTTCGCCTCGATCTGACGGATACGCTCTCTGGTTACGTTGAACTCTTTGCCAACTTCTTCCAGTGTTCTCGGATGTCCGTCTTCCAGACCAAAACGAAGAACGATAACCTGACGCTCACGCTCTTTTAAATCACCAAGAAGTGCATCAATGTGCTCTCTTAACATGACAGACTCAACGTTTCCTTCAGGAGTTACTGCGTTGCTGTCTGCTACGAAATCGCCAAGGTTGGAATCATCCTCCTCACCGATCGGAGTCTCTAAGGAAGCTGGCTCTCTTGCAATCTGCATGATCTCCATAACCTTATCCTCTGTCATCTCCAGAGCTTCTGCCAGTTCTGTCACGGATGGCTCATAGCCTAATTCCAGTGTCAGCTTTCTCTGCATCTTGGACATCTTGTTGATGGTCTCTACCATATGAACCGGTACTCGGATCGTTCTTGCCTGATCTGCTAACGCTCTTGTAACAGACTGTCTGATCCACCAGGTAGCATATGTACTCAGCTTATAACCTTTTGTATAGTCGAATTTTTCTACGCCCTTGATCAGACCCAGGTTACCTTCCTGAACCAGATCCAGGAAACTCATACCACGGCCGGTGTAACGTTTTGCAATGCTGACTACCAGTCGCAGGTTAGCCTCGATGAGACGCTCTTTCGCATACTCATCTCCTTCGGCTTTTCTCTTTGCAAGTCTCGTCTCTTCCTCTGCGGAAAGAAGAGGGACAGTACCAATTTCTTTCAGATACATACGAACCGGATCTTCTGTTCCGATTCCTTCAAGAAGATCAATTGCATCAAGGTCAATGTCTTCTTCCATTTTGTCGCCGGAGAAATCGTCATCTACATCATCCAGGAGCAATGAATCATCATCCACAAGCAATGTGTCGTCGATTATCGTCGGTACCACAACAATATTGTTGATTTCGAGATAATTATAAATTTCGTCCATCTGCTCCGGACCGAGATTGTCTGCAGAGAAGAAATCATTGATCTCGCCTGCATCCAACGCATTCTGTTTTGACTTTGCCAACTCGACAAGTTTTTTAAGTTTTTCTAAAAATACTGCTTTTTCCACTTTTTCTGCCCTTTCGATTGAAGGTTGTGAAATATAAGACAGCCTAAACTGCCCCATGGTCTTTTATTATATAACATCCAACTACATTTTTCAACATTTTTATGAATGTTTTTTGCAGTTTTTTCTGTCATTATCCACTATTCTTCAACCGAGACTTCCGTTTTTTCACAAAACCACTGTTCCAGAAATTCCTTGTATGCTGCGAATGCATTGGGAATCGGGTAACGCTCTTTTAATTCTTCAAAATCTGCCAGAATAAAGTCTTCCGGCTGTTCTCCGGCCAATTGTTTTGGAATCTCAGAGATCGGGATCCGGTAACCATTCATATGCCATTCCACATGACTGAAGATATGTTTCGCATCCGGAAGTTTCTCCGGAATGATTGTTTCGTCAAAAAATTCAGCAATTTCTTCCATCCCAAGTTTTCCCGGAACACTGATAAATTCATATAAAGATGCCAGCAATCCTTCTGCAGCGCGCTTTCTTATGGCTATTTTTTCCCCATGTTGAAGGATTAATACGGTCTTTTCCTCAATTTTCCGTTTCTTTTTCGGAGTTTTTACCGGAATCTCACCGATCAGATCCTCCGCTCTGGCTGCACACACGGTAAAAAACGGACAAGAGTCGCAAATAGGAGCTCCGTTCGGGACACAGACAATGGCACCGATCTCGATCAAAGCCTGATTAAAATCCCCGGCTTCTCCTTCTTGGATAATCTCAGACACCAAGGCTTCCATTCGTTTCTTCGTGGACTGTTTCAAAATATCATCTCTGCTTCCGCAGACTCTCGACAGTACCCTTAAAACATTTCCATCCACAGCCGGAGCCGGGATCTCATATGCGATCGATGCGATCGCGCCCGCTGTATAACTTCCAATACCCGGAAGTTCTAAAAGTTCATCCCGGGAAGCCGGCAGCTTTCCTCCGTATTGTTCTACGATCACACCTGCTGCTTTTTTTAGATTTCTTGCACGACTGTAATATCCGAGTCCTTCCCAGCACTTCATCAATTCATCATCCGGTGCAGCAGCTAATGCTTCCACTGTCGGAAAATGTTCCATGAAACGGAAATAATACGGTTTTACCGCTTCTACTCTGGTCTGCTGTAACATGATCTCGGAAATCCAGATCCGATATGCATCTTTATTTACTCTCCATGGGAGATCGCGCTTATGTTCCCGATACCAGGAAAGAAGAGGGCCATAAGCGAAAGCAAGACGCTCTTTGTCTGAGAGTTTTTTACCCTCGGCAAACAGCGTCTGTAACCCTTCATAAGGGGATGGCCTATACATAACCATATACTCCTCGTACAGAAACTTCTCCGGAAATAACTTCCGTCTCGCTTCCGTCTTCTAAACGGACCATGAGTCCACCTGCCGGATTGATACCGGTAGAAACACCTCTGAATTCACCTTTCGGATCCAGGATGCAGACTTCACTGCCCAGATTTACCAGCCTCTCATTGTAATCTTCAATCAGTCTGGACATATCCTCTGTCTTCATGAAGATCTCATAATATTCTTCTAACGCAGCCATGATCCCGGCGATGATCTTACTTCTTGAGATCATCTCTCCCGACTCCTTATACAAGGACGTAGCAGTATCTTTGATCTCTTCCGGGAATTCTGTCTGACTCACATTAATACCGATTCCGATCAGCACATACTTGATCTCCATCTGATCGGTGCTCATCTCTGTGAGGATTCCACAGATTTTCTTTTTATTTAACACTAAGTCATTCGGCCATTTGATGAGACTCTTCTGACCTGTTGTCTCACGAATTCCTTTCTCTGCTGCCAGCGCCATCACCAATGTCAGCATGGATGCATTGATCGGATTCATCTCCGGTCTTAAAAGAATCGTCATCCAGATTCCCTCTCCTGCCGGAGACACCCAGCTTCTTCCACGGCGTCCTTTTCCGCCATCCTGCTGATCCGCTACCACCAGAGTTCCGTGAGGAGCCCCCTGCTCTGCCAGGATCCTTGCCTGTGTATTCGTGGAATCTGTCAAGTCAAAATATGTGACCTCGCGTCCGGCCCAAATCGTGTTCACAGCATTTAAAATCCCCTCTCGGGAAAGCATGTCAGAACCTTTCATTTCTACCTCCACCAGATGCTGATCGCACTAACGACTGCAAGGACTACCAACAGAGAACCGAAGATCATCTGCCCGATCGCAGTGATCTTCTGTCTTTGATTCCGTTTGCTTCGTCTTAATTTATGATTTCCTGTTACCAGGTTCAAGACCGCTGCCAGTAAGAATATGATCGGGAAGAAAATCATATACTCTTCCGGATTCACAAAGGATACCACTGCCATGAGCACGATCACAATACCGATCACGATGTGCATCGTATCCAGCGCCACCGTGGTTCCTCTTACTTTGCGTCTTTTTTCGTTTCCAGCCATCTGTTACTTCTCCTGTGTTTCTCTTCTCCTGTTCAATCCAGCGTATGCGAAAAGAGAACTCTTAATTATTTTCATCTTTTGCTGCAATTTCAGTCACACTCTTTACAAGACCTGCCATAGACTGAATCTCTGACGGAATAATGATCTTTGTTGCTTTTCCGTCTGCAGCCTTTGCAAAAGCTTCTAAACTCTTAATGCGCAAAACAGCTTCATCAGCCCCTGCTTCTTTGATCATACGGATACCGTCTGCATTGGCCTGCTGGATCTTTAAGATCGCTTCTGCCTGACCTTCTGCCTCTTTGATCCGTTTTTCTTTTTCTGCTTCTGCGTGTAAGATCGCAGCTTCCTTGTCTGCTTCCGCATCGAGGATCGCAGAACGTTTCTTACCTTCGGCAACGAGGATCGTAGACTCCCTTTCACCCTCGGCTCTGAGGATCGCTTCACGACGTTCACGCTCAGCTTTCATCTGCTTCTCCATTGCATCCTGGATCGCTGCCGGCGGAATGATATTTTTCAGCTCGACGCGATTCACTTTGATGCCCCACGGATCGGTTGCCACGTCAAGAGCTGCTCTCATTTTTGTGTTGATCGTCTCTCTGGAAGTTAATGTCTCATCAAGTTCCAGATCACCGATGATATTTCTAAGAGTTGTCGCTGTCAGATTCTCGATCGCCATGATCGGATTTTCCACACCGTATGCATAAAGCTTCGGGTCTGTGATCTGGAAAAACACAACGGTATCGATCTTCATCGTAACGTTATCTTTTGTGATAACCGGCTGTGGCGGAAAGTCCCCAACCTGTTCTTTTAAGAGAACACGTTTAGCAACGCGATCAATGAACGGTACTTTAAAATGGATTCCTACTCCCCATGTGTCAAGGTACGCACCCAAGCGCTCAACAACCATTGCCTGAGCCTGCGGAACGATGCGGATACAGGATGCAAATACCATCAGTGCGATCAAAACTAACAACATAATTGTGATAAATGGTACCATACTATTTCTCCTCCTTTATCGGTTCTACAATCAATTTTACACCGCGGATCTCTTTGATCTTAACCATAGTCCCGGATGGAATGATGCACGCATCATCCTCTGTTCTGGCCGTCCACTCCTGGCCTCCGACTACAGCTGCTCCCTGTGACAACTGATTGTTGATCTCTGCAGTTACTCTGGCTTTCTTTCCGATCAATCCATCCGCGTTTGTCTTTACCGTTCCCTTATTGATGAATTTTGATGCAAACGGTCTGGTGAAAACAAGCATGATCAGAGATACGATCAAAAAGACTACCAACTGGGTTTTCACAGAAAGTCCGGCAAACGCTGCAAAAAATGCTGCGAGAGCGCCTCCTGCAAACCAAATCGTGGTCAGTGCCATGGTATTCAGTTCAATTGCGACAAATACCACGATAACCACCAGCCAGCCGATCATTGTCATACTATCAACTCCTTCGCTGTCTGGCTGTTTCAAACATAAGGATCGATGCCGCGATCGCAGCATTTAAAGACTCCACCTTGCCAGCCATCGGAATCTTTACCCATGTATCAGCCATGTCAGAAAGCTCATCTGTGAGACCGTTTCCTTCGTTTCCGATGAGGAAACCGACATCTCCCTTATAATCTTCCTGCTCATAATTGTTCTTTCTGCCGAGATGAGCGGCAAACAGACGGATCCCTCTGTCTTTCAGTTCCTGTGCTGTTTTGAAAATGTCATCCGTATAAAAGAACGGAACGCGGAACACAGATCCCATTGTGGAACGGATTACTTTCGGATTGTAAATATCCACAGTATCACGACTCATGATCAAACCTGTGATCCCGGCACCTTCTCCTGCCCTGAGGATCGTTCCGAGATTTCCCGGATCCTGAAGATTTTCCAATATCATCAGGTGCGCCTTTCCATCTGCCTTTAATACATCATCAATTCCATACTCATACTGACGGATCAGCGCAAGAACACCTTGTGGTGTCTGGGTATCTGACATCGCTGCAAATACAGAATCTGTTACAGCCTCATATCTCGGATATTCTTTTAAAAACTTTTCATTTTCCGGATTGTTTAAAAAGCTCTCGGATACGTAAAGTTTCTCCGTTCTATCTTTTGGGAGCTCGGAAACCATCCGAACTCCCTCCACAACAAACAACTTTGCTTCATTTCTGGCTTTCGCCTTTTTCTTTAACTCTATGACAGTCTTTACCTGTTCGTTCTTGGTACTGCTGATCATCTTATGCCTCCGGGCGGATAGACTCTAACTCGTCCATCCAGACTCTTCTTGCAGCATCGGACGGCATTCTCAGATCACCTCGCGGAGAAACCGCAACAGAACCAACCTTCGGACCATCCGGAAGGCAGGAACGCTTGAACTGCTGTGCAAAGAATCTTCTGTAGAATGTATTTAACCATTTGTAAATGATATCATCGCTGTATTCGCCTTTGAAAGCGATCTTCGCAAGACGGAAAATCTTGGACGGACGATAACCATATCTTAAAATATAGTACATGAAGAAATCATGTAACTCGTACGGTCCAACTAAGTCCTCAGTCTTCTGGGAAATCTGACCTTCTGTCGGCGGAAGTAACTCCGGACTTACCGGTGTATCGAGGATATCATAAAGAACTGCTGCCAGTTCCTCATCACCGCAAGTATCCGCATAATAACGAACCAGGTGACGTACCAGTGTCTTCGGAACGGATGCATTCACACCGTACATGGACATATGGTCTCCGTTATAAGTTGCCCATCCAAGAGCAAGCTCGGACATATCGCCGGTACCGATTACCATACCGTTATATTTATTAGCCAGATCCATCAGCACCTGTGTTCTCTCACGAGCCTGAGAGTTCTCGTAAGTAACATCATGTACGTTAGAATCGTGATCTATATCACGGAAATGAATATTTACTGCTTCTTTGATCACAACCTCTTTCAGCTCAGCGCCGAGTTTATGAGTCAGTACACAGGCATTGTTGTAAGTACGGTCTGTTGTACCAAAACATGGCATGGTAACAGAAAGAATATTTTCTCTCGGAATATTTAACATGTCGAAAGCTTTCGCTAAAACAAGCAAAGCCAGAGTAGAATCAAGACCGCCGGAAATACCGATCACTGCATTCTTGCAGCCTGTATGTGCAAGACGCTTCTTCAGACCCATTGCCTGGATCGTAAGGATCTCCTCGCAACGCTCGTTTCTTGTAGCCTCATCAGACGGAACGAACGGAGCCGGATCAATGAAGCGCTCTAAAGCTAACTCATCTTCGTCAAGCTCAAACTCAACAAAATCGTAATCTTCCATATTGGCTGTCATCTGGAATGTAGTCATACGACGACGCTCACTGCGGATTCTCTCCAGATCCAGATCTGCATAGATCACGCCGTTCTGGAAACGTTTGGAGTTTGCAAGGATCGTGCCATTTTCAGCGATAATATTGTGTCCGCCAAATACCAGATCCTGTGTGGACTCACCTTCACCTGCGTTTGCATAGATATATCCACAAACCAGTCTTGCAGACTGACCGGAGATCAGATTGTTTCTGTAAAGATGTTTTCCTGTAGTCTCATCGCTTGCAGAGCAGTTCACGATTACTGTCGCACCTGCCTTCGCATGAGAAATACTTGGCGGGCTCATCACCCATACGTCCTCACAGATCTCACCTGCGATCACAAGACCCGGAACATTTGCGCATTTGAATAAAATATTGCTTCCGAACGGAACGTAGGACTCATTCCACTCTTCCTCTTCCGGAGCGATCGGACCCGGATTGAAGTGTCTTAATTCATAGAACTCAGAATAGTTCGGCATATTTGTCTTTGTAACAAGACCTAACAGTTCTCCGTTCCAGATCGCTGCAGCAACATTGTACAGTTTTCCGTTCTTTTCCCACGGAAGACCTACGAACGCGAGCATGTCCATACCTTCGGTCTTTTTGATCAATTTTTTCAACTCATCTTTTGCTTTTTCAACAAGCACATCCTGAAGGAACAGATCTCCACAGGTATATCCTGTCAGAGCCAGTTCCGGGAATACCATCACTTTCGCGCCCTTTTCTTTTCCTTCTTCGATCATTTCCCAGATCTTTTCGGCATTGAATACCGGATCTGCAACTTTCATATCAGGGGTAGCGGCCGCAACGCGGATAAATCCATCTTTCATAAGTGTACTCCTTTTATCATTAAAAATTTAATACATCTCTATCTCTTCTGGCTTAGGCAGCCAGTTGCCTTTCCAAATATATAACACATCCAGAATGAATGTTCCGATCCATGTGATCGGATATCCCATCATAACCGCCTCATAGCTCGGGAAGAACGGTACAAGGAGATTGATATAGATCATACGAAGAACACACATGTTTCCAACGGTAATGACCATGGACTCCATCGTCTTTCCAGCACCACGCATAGTTCCCATAAGAACCTGATGGATCGGAAGGATCGCATAGAACGGAATGATCAGACGCATGGACAGTGCACCGAAACGAATTACTTCTGATTCTGTACTGAAGATACTGATCAATTCCGGAGCGAATGTATACATCGTAACACTGACAATACCTACATAGATCATGCAGATCGTAATATTCTGCCAGATTGCTTTCTTTACACGGTCCGGTTTTCCTGCACCGATATTCTGTCCGGTAAACGTCGTCGCCGCCAGACAAAAACTCTGCATCGGAAGCTGCGCAAAACCATCGATCTTAAGATAAGAACCAAATCCTGCCATCGCCATCGCACCATAGGCATTGATATTAGCCTGTACGATTACGTTGGACAATGAAATGATGGAGTGCTGCAGACCTGTCGGAAGACCTGTAACAAGGATCATCTTGACCATCGCCGGTTTAAGACTCAGTTTTTTCATATCCAGCTTATAGATATCATCCGTCTTGGACAGTGTTCTTAAACACAATACCATGGAAAGTGCCTGGGCAATTACAGTTGCATACGCAACGCCTTCCACGCCCATTCCTCCAACCACAACGAAAAGAATGTCTAAAATGATATTGGCAATGGAGGACGCCGCCAGGAAATATAACGGATTCTTTGAATCGCCGACTGCTCGCAGGATTCCCGCTGCCATATTATATGTCAGGTTGAATAGAGAACCCGAAAAGAAAATTCGGAAATAAATTACGGAATTTGCCATAACATTTTCCGGAGTTCCCATCATTCGTAAAATTGCCGGTGAAAAAGCAATTCCTACCACGATCAGGATCACACCGCCGATAAAACAAAGCGCGATCGCCGTGTGTACTGCATCCTGCATCTTCTTTTCATTTCTCGCACCATAATATTGAGAAATGATAACTCCGGCTCCGGTCGCGATTCCCAAGAACATACCGATGACCATATTGATCAGTGAGTTTGATGAACTAACCGCCGCCAATGCATCACTGCCGATGAACTGTCCTACTACGATCGAGTCGACCGTATTATAAAGCTGCTGAAGAAGGTTTCCCAACAGCAGAGGAACGGCAAACGCGATCAATTGTTTCCAGATCACACCTTCCGTCATCATTATTGCCTTTTTCTTTTGTACAGCTGCCACGATCGCATCCTCCCTTTTGATGTTGCTTTTTGAGGTATCGTCAGATATGCCAAAACATACCTGATTCTATTATACACTCTTTTACAAAAAAAGGGAAGTTTTGTATCTATTGGACCTATATTTTTCTCTTTTCCTATGATAAACTAAAATCCACAAAGATTCTTAGAAAAATAATGGAGATTTTATAAATGAACGAAATTTTTATCCGAACTGCCCAGATTTTGGGAGAAGAAGGGTTTACAAAATTACAGAATGCTTCCGTTGCTGTCTTTGGTCTCGGCGGAGTAGGTTCTCATTGTGCAGAAGCACTTGCCCGCTCCGGTGTGGGAACCCTGTTTCTGATCGATTCCGATGTGGTTGCACCATCTAATATCAATCGCCAGAGCATTGCTCTGATCAGCACCATCGGACGTAAAAAAACCGAAGTATTAAAAGAAAAAATCGCAGACATCAACCCGGACTGCCAGGTCATTCTCTGCGACTCCTTTGTACTTCCGGACAATATGGACGAGGTATTCTCACACTTCCCGGGAAAACCGGATTATATCATCGATGCCATTGACACAGTCAGCGCAAAACTGGCTCTGGTCTCCTATGCAAAAGAACACGAGATCCCGATCATCTGCTCCATGGGAACCGGAAACAAACTCCATCCGGAGATGTTCAAGATCGCAGATATCTACAAAACCAACGTCTGCCCTCTCTGCCGCGTGATGCGAAGGGAATTAAAAAAACGTGACATTGCCCACCTAAAAGTGTTGTATTCCGAAGAAATCCCACATACACCGCAGGCGGAAGGTGAAGAAAAATCATCCGGACGTCCGGCTCCTGCAAGCATCGCCTTCGTACCGCCGGTGGCAGGTCTGATCATCGCCGGAGAAGTAATCCGAGAAATCTCCGGAGTATCATAATTATTTTTCTATGTATGCATTCTTAAGTATTTGCACATTCTAACCCCAAAACAGTTACCTTTGTGGAAAGGAATGTATACCATGAAAATTTCTTCGGACATTCGAGAAAACATGTCTCATTTCCACTCTATTCTTGATGTGGAAACGAATTTTGATATTGTATATCATACTCTCATCATAGGAGGCCGACAGTCTTGTCTCTATTTCATCGATGGTTTTACCAAAGATGAAGTTTTACTAAAACTCATGCAGGGCTGGGTCTCCCTCAAACCGGAAGATCTTCCGGATATCGCTCACGATTTTTCAAAAAAATATGTAGCATATGGAGAGGTCGGACTTTCTGATGAGGAGCATCAAATCCTTATTCAGCTGTTTTCCGGTCTTTCCTGCCTGTTTATCGACGGATATAGCGAGTGTATTCTGATCGACTGTCGTACGTATCCTGCCCGCAGTGTTTCCGAACCGGATAAAGACAAAGTGCTCCGTGGGTCACGAGATGGCTTTGTAGAAACACTGATCTTTAATACTGCCCTCATTCGTCGACGGATCCGTGACAAGAATCTAACTGTGGAGATTGCTCAGACAGGAGAAAGTTCTCACACAGACATTGCCCTTTGTTACATGAAGGGACGCGTGGATGAACAGCTGCTGTCCCAAATCAAAGACCGGATCAACAATCTCCATGTGGATGCCCTGACCATGAATCAGGAAAGCCTTGCTGAATGTCTGTTTCCACATAAATGGTATAATCCATTTCCGAAATTTCGTTTTTCCGAGCGACCGGATACAGCAGCGGCTTCGATCTTGGAAGGAAATATCGTCGTGCTGGTCGACAACTCTCCGGCTGCCATGATCCTTCCTTCTTCTGTCTTTGATATTATTGAGGAAGCGGATGACTATTATTTTCCACCGGTCACAGGTACGTATCTTAGACTTTCCAGAATGTCTTTTTCCCTATTGTCCCTATACCTGACTCCGGTCTGGCTTCTGTTCATGCAAAATCCGCTCTGGATCCCGGAGTGGTTATCCTTTATCACACTTTCCGACAAACCACACGTACCCATTATTTTCCAATTATTGATCTTGGAATTTGCGATCGACGGTTTGCGTTTGGCTGCTGTTAACACCCCCAGCATGTTGACTACACCACTCTCTGTCATTGCAGGTATTGTCCTGGGAGAATATTCCGTGAAATCCGGATGGTTCAACAGTGAGACCATGCTCTACATGGCCTTCGTTACCGTTGCCAATTACTCCCAGTCCAGTTATGAGCTGGGTTACGCGATCAAGTTTATGCGTGTCATTTTACTGGTGCTCACTTCTCTTCTCAATATCTGGGGATTTCTGCTCGGAACATCGCTCGTCATCTGTGCGGTCGTATTTAATAAGACCATTGCGGGGAAAAGTTATATTTATCCACTGATCCCATTTTCCTGGTCTGAATGCCGCAAACGTTTTTTCCGCTGCAGACTGCCGCACAGCAGCAAGAATTCCTGATAGTGCTGGACTTTCCCGGACAAATATATTATAGTCATGTTATGTGACGTTTTTAGCGTCTTCTTAATGTACAAAAAGGGAGAAGAATTATGTTTTTAGAAAAGATTTCATGGGTGCAGGCTCAGGAATATTTTGAGAAAAGAGATATCGCGATCATTCCGGTAGGAAGTACAGAAAACCATGGTTCCCAGTTATGTCTCGGAACAGACTTCCTGATCCCCAGAGAACTCTGCGAGATGATGGACGAAAGACTGGACGTTCTGGTCGTTCCGACGATCCCATATGGTGTCGGTGATCAGCATGCCAACTTCCCGGGAACTATTACCATCGGCGCTGACGGACTCTATGATCTGGTAACACGCATTGTAAATGAACTTTACCGCTTCGGAATTCGTAAGTTTGTGTTCCTGAACGGACATGGCGGAAATACTCCGGTCCTTCAGAGAGTTTGTGTAGACCTGGACAATAAACAGGCACTCGGTGCTCTGCTTAACTGGTGGACCATCGCAGGTGACCTGAATCCGCAGTGGAAAGGCGGTCACGGCGGCGGAGAGGAGACAGCTGCCATGTTAGCGATCGATCCGTCCTGCGTTCACATGCATTATTTCAAGCACTTCGAGCCGAAGGATCTGAGCGACGAATTAAAATTTGACGGTGCTACAAATGTAAGCTTCAAAGGTATTTCCATCCCGGTACCGCGTCACGTTGACCGTTGGGCTGAGTATGGCTGGTATGGTCCGGATTCTCCGCACCTTGCAACTAAACAGTGGGGTTCTAAGATGTTAGACGCAACAGCTGACTTCTGTGCTGATTTTATCGAAGCATTTGAAAAAGTGGAGATTCCGTCCGGAAATGCACCGAAATATAATTTGAACGAGGATGATGAAGATTAATCTTCACCCTATTCCGACATAAAAAATCCGGTAACCTGTTTTCAGGATACCGGATTTTTTTATTATCTCATTTCTCTCATGGCTTTTTCTGCCAATCCTGCTCTCTTTTTCTTATATGTAAGAAGGAACAGCAAACATCTCACCACATTGTCTGTGCACATACAGACACAAATGGAATACAATCCCATATGGAATACATGGATACAAAGCATGATACCAAGTACTCGCACACCCCACATGGATGCAAATGTAATGTAAAGCGGAGTCTTTGTATCTCCTGCACCCTGCAGCGCACCTGAAATACAGAATGCGATCATCTGCGGGATCTGGATCACTGCCAAAATTTTCAGCCAAATGCTTCCGTATTCGATAACCAGCGGATCCGGTGTAAAGATTGCCATGATCTGTGCCGAACCAAAGAACAGCACAAATGTCATGAATGCCATGACCACGGTACCCATTTTGATGGTTTTCACTAAAAAGTCATGACCCATATCCGGGCGTTTCGCACCAAGTGCCTGTCCGTACAAGGTGGTACATGCCGTACCAAAAGCAAATCCAGGCATAAAGCTCAAAGACTCTGCCGTCGCAGAAAGGCTCTGCGCTGCTACAGCAGCTGTACCGAGTGTCGCAACCGTACTTGTCACAAGAATGTGAGAACTGCTCATCACTGCACGCTGGATCATCGCAGGAATACTCAGACGGAATGCACTCTTAAGCTCCTTCCAATCCGGAGCAAAGCTGTCTTTTAAAGAAATCTGCATCTCGGATTTTCTTACAAAGCACATCACTAACAAGATCAGAGCACCGACAATCGTCGAAATAGATGTAGATGCGGCTGCACCTGCAACACCCCAGCCGAAACCAGGCATCACGAATGTCGATCCAAACAATGTCATCTCTCTTGTCGGGAAGATCATCAGGAAGTTTCCGACAACGTTAGCCAGATTGACCATAACATTGATCTTCATCGGCGTCTTACTGTCTCCATAGCCGCGATAAATAGCTGTCAATACCATGGTCAGACATCGGAAACACATGGAAACTGCAATGATCTTGTTGTAAGCTTCTGCAGAATCCAGGATCTCCGGCTCACCACCCATCCAGATCGGGATCTGTCTCGCAAGGGCGAAATACATGGCTGACATCGGAATACCCAGGGCAAACACCATCATGATCGCCTGGCGTACCAGCGTTCTTGCACGCTCTGTATCACCTGCTCCGACACTTCGCGCGATCATCGATGTAAATCCGACACCCAGGGCCATGACTACACCATTTACCAGCATGTTCGGTGACTGGCTGATGGAAACGGAAGTAGTTGCTACCGCACCCATGGAACCAACCATCGCCGTATCGACTGCCTGTACCAGAGAAGTTAATACCTGTTCCAGGAAAATCGGCCATGCAAGGATCAAGATCGTCATCCACGGACTTCTGCTCTCGTCCACGATCGAGAAATTTTTCTTTTTCATATCACTCATGAGTTTTCTCCTTTTCGATGTTGCTAAAATGGATTCCACTCTCAGTTACTAAATCTTAAGAGACCATTTGCTCAGATCCCAAACCTTGGATACCAGACCGTCATAGAACTCCGGCTCATGGCAGATCAGAAGCACGGCTCCTTTATACTCTTTTAATGCACGTTTTAATTCTTCCTTCGCATCCACATCCAAGTGGTTTGTCGGCTCGTCCAGAAGAAGAATGTTTGTTTCACGGTTCATCAGCTTGCACAGACGAAGCTTCGCCTGCTCACCACCGGAAAGTACACGTACTAAACTCTCGATATTCTTAGTTGTCAGACCACATTTTGCAAGGGCAGAACGCACCTGATACTGTGTATAGGACGGATATTCTTTCCAGATTTCTTCGATGCAAGTATTGTTGTTGCCCGGAGCCATCTCCTGCTCAAAGTAACCGATATAAAGATAATCGCCCTGTTCTACAGAACCGGAAATGGACGGGATCAGACCAAGAATACTCTTTAAGAAGGTAGACTTACCAATACCGTTCGCACCTACGATCGCGATCTTCTCACCACGCTCCATCGCAAAATTCAGCGGCTTGGAAAGCGGCTCATCATATCCGATCACAAGATCCTTCGTCTCGAAGATCATCTTGCCTGCCGCTCTCGCATTGAGGAAGTTGAACTCTGGCTTCGGTTTCTCCTTCGCAAGCTCGATCACTTCCATCTTGTCTAATTTCTTCTGACGGGACATCGCCATATTTCTGGTAGCAACACGTGCCTTGTTACGTGCAACAAAATCCTGAAGTTCCGCGATCTCCTGCTGCTGACGCTTATAAGCTGCCTCCAGCTGGCTCTTTCTCATCTCATAAACTTCCATGAACTTGTCGTAATCACCAACATAACGATCCAGTCTCTGGTTCTCCATATGATAGATCAGGTTGATAACGCTGTTTAAGAACGGAATATCATGAGAAATAAGAATGAATGCGTTCTCATACTCCTGAAGATATCTCTTTAACCATTCAATATGCTGTACATCAAGGTAGTTAGTCGGCTCGTCCAGAAGCAGGATGTCCGGCTTCTCCAGAAGCAGTTTGCCGAGAAGAACTTTTGTTCTCTGACCACCGGATAACTCCTCAACGTCCTTGTCAAGACCGATCTCATCAAGACCGAATGCATGACCGATCTCTTCCACTTTAGAATCAATGATATAGAAATCATGGCTCATGAGAAGGTCCTGGATAGTACCGAGTTCCTCCATCATCTCATTCATCTGATTCTCATCTGCTTCACCCATCTTGTCACAGATATCATTCATACGTGCTTCCATCTCAAACAAGAAGGAGAACGCGCTCTTTAAGACATCGCGGATGGTCATACCTTTTTCAAGGGCTGTGTGCTGATCCAGGTAACCAACACGAACGTTTTTGGACCACTCAACTTTACCTTCGTCCGGCATCAGTTTATTTGTAATAATATTCATAAATGTGGACTTACCTTCGCCGTTGGCGCCGATCAGGCCAATATGCTCGCCTTTTAACAGACGGAAAGAAACGTCATGGAAGATCGCACGGTCACCAAAACCGTGGCTCAGATGTTCAACGTTTAAAATACTCATGCTAATAACTCCTTTGTTTTTCGGGGTTTATATTCTTTATCATCGGGAAAACCGCAAAATCGCGCTAATGCCCTATTATTCATTCTACATGGTTCAAAGGATTTAGACAAGACCAACAATGAAAAACATTTTATGATCTCTCTCAAAAAACAATTGCCAATGTCTTCCTTACATTTTAAAATGATACATAGATAAACAACAGAAAGGGATTTCTTATTATGAACGAGACTTTAATGACCATCAAAAACCGCTATTCCTGCCGCAGCTATACAGGCACACCGGTTGAGAAAGAAAAAGTAGAAGCAATCGCATTAGCAGGCGTTCAGTCTCCGAGCGGTCTGAACCAGCAGCCGTGGAAGATCGTTGTTTTGCAGAACAAAGAACTGATCGATGAAATGAATGATGTTCTTATGAAAAAACTGTCCGAACAGGAAGATCGCTCTGCTTATGACAGAATGATGAGCAGAGGCGGCAAAGTATTTTACAATGCGCCGTGCATGTATGTGATCGCAAAACTTCCGAATAAGGACATGGACTGTGGTATCGTGGCTGAGAATATGGCTTTAGCTGCAAGTTCTTTAGGCCTTGGCAATGTTATTTGCGGCATGGCGGCTCTCCTCATCAACGATGTAGTCGGTGCAAAGTACAGAGAAATGCTGATCCCGAAGGGTTATGAATTCGGCGTAGCTCTGCTGGTTGGCTATCCGACTGAGTCGAACGGAACACCGCATGAACCGGATACTTCTAAGATCATCTATATCTAATACTCCCAAAAGCAAAAAACCTCGGCGCGGTAAATCTGCACCGAGGTTTATGGGGAGGTTTAAGGGATGAATGTTGAAAAACCCCTTATTTCTTATCCATCAGCACGAATGCTTCTAACGCAGTAAGAATCTCGCGTTTTTCACCTTCTGCCACTGCGGACTCTGCATCAACATAGCTGTTAATACCGTCCATTAAATCACCATCTACTTCCACCACATTGTTTAAGATAGACGCTGTTTTCACACCGCGAAGACTGCCTACAACAAACAGTGTGGATGTCTCCATATCGGAACTGATCACACCTTTGCTGCCCCAGTAAGAATCCAGATTATTTTTTGGATCTCCATAAAGACAATCATGGCTTCTACCGATACCTACATGATACGGATATTCCATATCCTTTGCCGCCTGGATCACATCCATCAAAAGCTCTGTATCCGGAATAGACGGATAAGACTGCTCAATATAAGCTTTGGATGTACCGTCATCTCTAACTGCTCCGTTTACGATTACCAGATCACCCAGCTTAATGCCGCTTCTTAAAGCGCCGCAGCTTCCGATTCGGATCATCGCTTCTACGCCGATATTAGCCAGCTCCTCTACTCCGATCGCGGTAGACGGACCACCCATACCGGTTGACATCGCTATCACCTTTACCCCTTTGTAATAACCGCTGACACTCTTGTATTCCCTGTTAAATGTAATTTCCTTTACATCATCAAGGAACTTCGCAATACGATCAACTCTTTTCGGATCACCCGGAAGGATCGCATACTTCGCAGCCTCCTCCTCAGAAAAACGAATATGTGGCTGAAGATTACCCATAACAAAACCTCCTATTTTTCATTTTTTTCTTTTAATAATCGTTCACGATCTATGATCACTACTTTGGAATTGTTGATTTCCAAAATCTTCTTATCTTTCAATTCTTTTAAAACACGATTCACGCTTCTTGTTGTTACACCCATTCGTTCACTGAACTCTTCCACATTTAACAACAGCGATGTTTTTCCTTTATCACTTGTATTTTCAATAAAATACTGACAAACTCTCTGTTTTAATGTATACAACGTAGCTTCGCTCATTTTCTGCATGGAACTGTATGTGTATCTGCATAAAACACGAAGTATATACTGTTTGAAATTGCTGTCTTTTTCTAACCAGTTCAGATACTCATCACGACTCAGTTCGAGGGTAACAACTTCACCGCGTCCCTCCACAAGACTCAGAAACGGACTTCTGTCAAAATGCTCTAATTCGCCTAAGAACTGTCCCTTTTTATAAGTGGCTATGTGATACTTTTTCCCATTATCTGATACAAAGAAAATATCTGCCTCGCCCTCGACAATGATGTAAAATTTATCATGAACTTCTCCATGCTCTAAACGAAACTCGCCCGAACGATACTTTTTCAATCGAACTGTTTTTAAAATTTCATATGGACACTCACAAAAAATATCGTATATTGTTTTGTCCTTATCCAGCACTTCTACGACTTCTTTTAAATTATTCCACTTCACAATAAACTCCTTTTAATAAAAGAAACAATCTCGATTTCATTATACCGTTCCCCTTCAAAAAAAGTCTAGGACACTTGTCCCTATTTCTACAGAAACCCTTTCACAAATACCGATTTTTCTCTATTCAATCCAAGACTTTTGTCCCTTAATGAAAACACCCTGCGATTTTTATAAAAAATCACAGGGTAATTCATGTATTATTCATTTTTCCACTTTTTATAACACCAATCCGGAACATACTGCAATTTTTTAAATGCAGCGTCCACCCACGGATTTCCGATCACAAATGTTGTAAGGATCGCCAGTGCCACGACAAACGCTACATTTCTGCGATACTGAGAAGTAAACACCAGATAAAAGCCCCAGTATTCCATCATATCGCGCAGCAATCGATGCAGAATATAGATGGGAAGCGTTCTCTGGCCAATCTTTGTAAATATCGTCTTTTTTGAAGTTGTGACCGCCATGATCGCCATGATGAAAACAGTCGTACACACATAATGCACAATTCGGATCGGTCCGCCCCATGCAAACAAATCTGCATTGGTTTCACGGTAGTTCATGCCATATACAAAACGTCGTACCTGGCCAAACAATTCCTGATTTCCGAGTACGAATACAACAGTCAGTATTGCTGCACAAACCGGAAATATCCATCTCCATTTCGCACTTCGGAATTTCTCCACCTGTTCTTTCGTTAGATAATATCCCGCATAGAAAAACGGAGCAAATGCAAACGTTCTGCACATCGCCAGACCATCTCCGAGAGACACCTGATAACCCGAGAGAATGCTGACTATCAATGTTATAGCCATCACCACACTGGGCTTAAACTTGTTGGCGAACGGAATGGACAGATACCACCATATCATAGCTAACAAATACCACGGAGAACCACCTTCAAAGAAGAAATCGATCGGTTTCATGAAGCTTGTACCGGCCGCCAGATTCTCCGTAATATGTACAGCCATTTTAAATAAGATGTACAGCCATAAAATACGCAGAAAACGCTCCATTTTAAATTCACCGTTTCGGTATATCCCTTTTGCGAAATATCCGGAGACCATCGCAAACATCGGCATATGGAACAGATAAATAATATAAAAAATACACCATACCGGTTTTGTCCTCTCCATCGGCAGAACAAAATGTCCAATAACAACCAGTAAGATCAGTATTCCTTTCAGATTGTCAAAATAGGAATCTCTCATACACTGACTTCCTTTCGTAAAAACTATCCTTATTCTACATGAAATTCATTATCTGGGCAAGTAGTAACTCAGTGATTGCATTTTCCTGTTCACGTGGTATGATGAAATCAGACTATAAAAGGATGGTATCAAACCATGATGGATACGTTAAAAACAATTCTGGAACAATACACTGCGGAACCATTTACCGCAAACTCACGCTTAAACGATGACCTCGGCATCGACTCATTTTTTATCCTGCATTTTCTTTCTGAAGTTGAAGACTGCTTTCATATCCAGATTGACGAAATGGAATATGAGGATATCATAACCGTCGGGGATGTGATCGAGAGGATTCAGGAGACCAGATAAACCCTTGCTGTAACTGAAACTTCAGCTTGTACATATACTGTTATTGCATCTATCATTTGAGGTAGTTCTGTATGTGTAACTTCAATCCAAATACAACTGATTATTATTCCTGCACCGGACAACATGTTCATGAAGTTATTGGAAGTACCGGTTTCATTGAAGAATGTGAAAATTGCCATAATCATCGCTTTGCTGCCATGTCAGGCGATGCTGTGGAAGCAGAAGGGAGTCATTTTCACAATGTGATTTTTCGTACTGACACCCATACCAATCATCTTCATGAATTCTGTGGTCCCACCACTCTGGCAATTCCAACCGGAGACGGACGACATGTGCATTTTATAAATGGATGCACAGATGCCTCTGACGGACATGCTCATGAATTTCGGGTTGTATCGCTGATCAATGATCCAACAGAATCTTACTAATCACGTACTTTCTTTATAAAGGCCTGGATTTCCCGGGCCTTTTA
>JAZRLX010000092.1:0-8890 GCA_045647085.1 Pilosibacter sp. | reverse complement strand
CATATCCTCTGGTCGGATCGTTAACTAAAACATGGGTAACTGCCCCCACCAGTTTGCCGTCCTGAATAATGGGACTGCCGCTCATTCCTTGCACGATTCCTCCGGTCAGTTCCAGTAACTCATTATCCACAATTTTGATCGTCATCCCTTTGTTTTTCTGAAGAGACGCATGATCCACTCTTTGAATTTCGATATCATAGTCTTTCACCTCCCCCGACACACTGCTGCGAATTACTGCAGGTCCTTTTTGTACATCCTGACGGAATCCAAGCGATATAGGTTCTGAGTCTACCCGGGAGCGAAACTCTGCATTGACGGATCCAAAAATCCCTTCTTCTGTATTATGGGTTACATCACCAAGTTTTGTTCCCGGACCATAGTAGATAACGCCTGACATGACTCCCGGATTTCCGGATTCACCTTTTTCGATCCCGAGGATCTCCGTTTTGTACAGCTCTCCACCTTCTGCTGCCACTAACTGTCCGGTATCGCTGTCACTGATCCCATGGCCAAGTGCACCGAAAGAACCGTCTTCTGTCATGTAGGTCATGGTTCCGATTCCCTGTGTGTCATCTCTGACCCAGACTCCCAGCTTGTAACTCCCATCTGCCGCCTGAGCCGGCTCCACTTCCAGGTTTAGAAGATTATCGTTTCTCCGGACGATCAGATGCACGGGATTTCCATTGCAGGCATTAACTGTTTCGATCAGGTCATCTTTTGTTTTTAGCTTCAGACCATTTGCTGACTCAATATAATCCCCGGATTTTAAAATCCCGAATGCGGGTTCTACCACATTTCCCGCTTCGCTGATGATCTCTCCTGTCCCAATGACCATAACGCCGTCAGCCTTTAGATAAACTCCGATCGGTGTTCCACAGGGTGTCGCATATTGGTTCGGTCTCACATCCACTTGAATGTCCTTCATTTCAATAAGACCAAACAATTTCATTTCGATGTGATACGTTCCCTCCGCTGTACTGTACATGGAAATTGGAGCGGCCGGCTGGATTTTTATTTGTCCTTCCGGAATATTGGAAGTGCTGCTCAACACGACTTCTTCACAATCGCTTTCGAAGGTAATTCCGGGTGGAAGGACTATTTCAAAGATGCCTTCTTCTCTGACCACCAAATTCAGATGATCCGGAATGGCAACGTTTACATAGATCCAAAGGAATACTGACAAACTTACTGCCAATCCTAAAAATGACCATGCAAATATCCGGCGACTTCGTCCCCTTTTTATCACGGCAAAACCTCCTTATCCCAAAGATTCTGCCCTGTTTTTTCATGTTCCATTCAACATGAAAGGAGAGGGCAATTCATTGCTCCTCTCCTAGTATGTGATCCTATGAAATTTTCAATCTGTCAGATTTTTGTTGTTCAGCCAGACGCTTCATTTCCCTTGCATTCTCTCGGACTGCATCTGTAATCTCCGCACCGCCGAGAAGTCTCGCCAATTCTTCAATCTGCTCTTCTTCATTTAATTGATGTATCTTGGTGATTGTCTTTCCGTTTTCTACCATCTTTTTGATCTCAAAATGGGTATCTGCCATTGCTGCGATCTGCGGAAGATGGGTAATGCATAAAACCTGGTGTTTCTTTGCAATATAGGAAAGTCGTTCCGATACTTTCTGAGCCGTACGACCGCTGATTCCGGTATCGATCTCATCGAAGATCAGGGTCGGAATATCGTCTGTATCCGCAAGTACGGTCTTGATCGCAAGCATAATTCTGGACAGTTCACCGCCGGATGCAACTTCTCCAAGTGGTCTCGGCGGAATGCTTCCCGGGTTTGTGGAGATCAGGAATTCCACTTCATCAAAACCGCTTGAACTAAAATGCTCTAATCTTCTCACATCGATCTTGAAATCTACATGGAGGAAATTCAGATCCAGAAGCTCCTCGCGGATGCGTGCTTCTAAAATAATGGCTGCCTTTTTACGAGCTGCAGACAGCTGCTCACAGAGTACCAGAAGCTCCTGTTCCTGCTTCTCGAATGCTTTTTTGGCCTCTGCTGCCAGTTCATCATAATGTTCCAACTCTTCCAGGCGCTGTTTCTTTTCCTCCAGGCATTTTAGAACTGCCTCTTCGGTGTTTCCATATTTTGCCATCAGGCCACGGATAAAATCAAGACGTTCTTCCGTCTTTCTAAAGTCTTCCGCATCGAACTCCATATCATCCATATAGTCGGAAATGGAACGGTTCAGATCGCTTAAAATACTTTCCACATCTGCCAGTCCGGAAGCAATATCCTGAAGTGCATCATCGTATGCAACCACACTTTCTACTTCTCGGAGCGCACGGCTGATCTCGTCCGTATCAATGGCTCTGTAAGCCGCCTGCATGCTGTCCGCGATTTTCTGACCATGGACAAATTTCCGATATCTGGCTGCCAGTTCTTCCTCTTCACCCGGATGAATTCCGGCATTTTCGATCTCATCGACCTCATATCTGGTAAAATCCGCTTCTCGTCTTCTTCCTTCCTCATCGAGGGAAAATCCTTCAAACGCGGATTTTAAAGACAGATATTTTTTATATCCGTCTGCTACCTGTATGTTCAGTTTTCCCGTTTCGCTTTGGGAATATTCATCCAGAATTTCCAGATGTTTCTGCTTATGCAGAAGCGACTGATGATCATGCTGTCCGTGCATGTCGAGAAGCAGTCCCGTAACCGCGCGAAGTCTGCCTGTCGTGACAGTCTCATCATTAATGCGGCTGGTGCTGCGTGTCTGTGTGATTTTCTTAGAAATGATAAGAAGCCCCTCTTCATCCGGAGCCATATCGAGAGCCGCCAGTGCTTCTCTCTTTGCTTCATCATCCACAGAGAAGACGAGCTCCACGAAGGCGCTCTCTTCTCCCTGTCTGATCATATCTTTCGATGCTTTTGCTCCCAGTGCCAGTCCGACAGAACCGATAATGATCGACTTTCCGGCACCGGTCTCACCTGTCAGTATGTTTAAGCCCTCGGCAAATTCTACTTCTGCTTTTTCGATCAAAGCCAGATTTTTCACATGTAAGCCAAGCAGCATATACTCACCTCTAATCCCCAATAATCTTTTTCAGTTTGTCCATAAAGATAATGGTATCGTCTACTGTGCGCATTGCACACATGATCGTATTATCTCCTGCGATACAGCCTACCATCTCGTGGAAACCGATCACATCCAGAGCCTCGGCTGCCGCACCTGCCATACCGGATACAGTCTTGATCACAAGGATATTCTGAGCCATATCCATGGAAACAAAACAATCTCTTAAAATACGAAGGTACTTTTCGCTGAAATCCTTCTGAGTCTGCATCACCGAATAACACTGACGTCCGCCGTCTCTCTGTACCTTTGTGAGCTTCAGCTCACGAATATCTCTGGAAACGGTTGCCTGTGTTACGTGATAACCTGCCTCTTTCAGGTAGGAAGCCAGTTCTTCCTGGGTTTCAATCTGATACTTTCCGATCAGTTCCACGATCTTGCTGTGTCTGTCTACTTTCATGTCAAAGATACCCCTTTCTTACGCTTCGTACATCTTATGTTTCAAAATATCAAGGAACGACTTGCTGTCCAGTTTTACGACTCTGGTCACCATGTCGGCTTTCTCGATCTCGTAATAATCGCCGCGATCCAGATTTACCTGTGTATCTCCGTCAAAGGACACCATACGATATCCGCGACTCTTCATCGGGATTCGGATGCGAACTTTGCTGTCCGGTCCAAGAACGATGGTTCTGGATGTCAGTGTATGCGGACAAACCGGAGTTAAAATGATCATTTCACCATCCGGCTGGGCAATCGGACCTCCCGCAGAAAGATTGTATGCGGTCGAACCGGTCGGTGTCGCCACGATCATACCATCTGCACTGTATTCCGTTAAAAACTGCCCATCAACATAAAGCTCAAATTTCAAAACGCGCAGTTCACCCTCACGAGTCAGAACAATGTCATTCAATGCGATGTCTTCCGCGATCACTTCATCGTTGTGGAACACGCGTCCGCGAAGCATCATGCGCTCGTGGATCTCGTAGCGGTCTTCCAAAAGTGCATCCAAAAGCTCCTTCGGATCACCCTCTCTTCCCATCTGTGTCAGATAGCCAAGTGTTCCCATGTTGATACCGATGATCGGGATACCGCTTCCTGCCAAGTCTCTGGCTGCACGGATCAGGGTTCCGTCACCACCAAGTGTGATGATACACTCCGTTTCCGGCGGAACGTCTCCGATAAACGTAAACGGGCATCCTTTTGAAAACTCTCCGCGGGATGTTTTGCATGTTGCACCGCGAGCTTCCAGGTATTCTGCAATATCCAGTTTCATGTCAACTGCGTCATCTTTTCCCGCATTTACTATGATATAGAAATGTTTCATATTACTTATCCAGTGTTTCGTGTGCTTTCTCTACTGTTTCTTTTGCACCGATCGCGTCATTTGTAAATGTCGTACCATCTGTACAATTTCTTAAATGAAGAAGATATTCGATATTTCCTTCCGGTCCTTTGATCGGAGAGAATTCCAGATGAAGCGCTTCAAAACCGATACTTCCTGCAAAGGAAGCCACCATTTCAATTACTTCAAGATGTACGGATTTCTCACGCACAACACCTTTCTTTCCTACCTTCTCTCTACCTGCCTCAAACTGTGGTTTGATGAGACAGACAACTTCACCATCCGATTCCATCAATGCTTTAACCGGCCCAAGTACTTTTGTGAGAGAAATAAAGGATACATCGATGGAAACAAACTGAATCCGGTCTGCAATATCCTCCGGAGTCACGTAGCGGATATTAGTTTTTTCCATACACACCACACGCTCGTCATTTCTCAATTTCCAAGCCAGCTGGCCATGTCCAACGTCCACAGAATATACCTTTACTGCACCATTCTGCAGCATGCAGTCTGTGAAACCGCCGGTAGACGCACCCACGTCCATACAGACTTTTCCATCCAGTGTCGCTCCGAAATGAGTCATTGCTTTCTCTAATTTCAAGCCGCCACGGCTCACATATTTTAATGTACTTCCGCGCACTTCCACCTGCGCAGTCTCTTCAAATGTAGAACCGGCTTTATCTTCTTTCTGTCCGTCTACATAAACAATACCGGACATGATGATCGCTTTCGCTTTTTCTCTGGACTCCGCCAGGTTCTTTTTTACTAACAGAACATCCAAACGTTCTTTCATATTTTACTGCTCCTTCTATTCCACAATTGCAGTCGGTCTTGTATTCTGGATCCCGCATTCTTCCAAAACAGGCATGATCTGACGGATCACAGAATCACTGTCGATTCCAAGCATCTCTCTGAGCGCAGTCACATTGCCGTGCTCTACGTATGCATCCGGAAGCGCTACCTGGATCACACGAATTCCCGGATAGTTGTCGTGAATATACTTTGTAATGCACATTCCCATACCGCCGCGAAGTACGTTTTCCTCCATGGTCACGATCAGTTTATGCTTCTGACAAAGCTGGTCGATCATGGCCGTGTCAAACGGTTTCACAAATCTGGCATTGACAAGTGTACATGCATACCCTTTATTTTTTAACTTTTCACGCACATGCTCGCCGGTACTTACCATACTGCCAAGGGCAAACAGTGCAATATCTTTTTCCTCATAAAGCATCTCTGCTTTTCCGTATTCGATCGGTGCCAGAAACTCTTCGAGACCACGGTACGCCTGTCCTCTCGGATAGCGGATCGCCATCGGTCCGTCAAACGTTACGCCAAAGTCCAGCATTACTTCCAATTCCCAAAGGTTCTTCGGAGCCATAATGCTCATACCCGGAACCAGACTCAGGAAGGAAACATCAAAAATACCCTGGTGGGTCTCACCGTCGCTTCCTACAAGACCGGCACGGTCAATGGCAAACAACACCGGAAGCTCCTGAATGCAGACATCATGGAGCACCTGGTCATATCCTCGCTGTAAGAAAGAGGAATACACCGCTACAACCGGTTTTAATCCTGCGGAAGCCATACCTGCAGCCGATGTCACTTCGTGTCCTTCCGCGATTCCCACATCAAAGAATCGATTCGGATATTCTTTCGAAAATTTTGTCAGACCGGTTCCGTCTGCCATGGCCGCAGTCAATGCTACAACCTTCGGATTCTTTCCTGCAATCTCACACATCTTCTCCGAGAACACGTCTGTATAACTCGGATATTTCTTCTCTTTGACAGACTTTCCGGTCACCACATCAAACGCATCGACACCATGGAATCTGGCCGGATTTTTCTCCGCCGGACCATAGCCCTTGCCCTTTTTCGTGATCACGTGCACCAGAACTGCTTTTTGCATTCTTTTGGCTTCTGTTAATACCTGGACCATAGCATTGACATCGTGTCCATCCACCGGTCCGAGATACGTAATGCCCATATCTTCGAACAACATGCCCGGCACAAAGAACTGTTTGATACCGTTCTTTACCATGGAAACGCCTGTCGCAATGCTCTTACCAACACCCGGGATCGCATTCAAAGCATTCTCCACGCCTTTTTTCAGCGCTGTATAACCTTCTTTTGTACGAACACTGCCCAGATATTTGGACATACCTCCCACGTTTGGAGAGATCGACATCTCGTTATCATTTAAAATGATAATGAAATTTTTCTTCATCTGCGCCGCATTGTTCAGCGCCTCGTAAGCCATACCACCGGTCAGAGCACCGTCACCAATGACGGAGATCACGGAATAATCCTCTCCTAAAATATCACGCGCCTGGGCAATACCGAGACCCGCAGAAATCGAAGTGGAGCTATGGCCTGTATCAAATGCGTCATAAGGACTTTCCTTTCGTTTCGGAAACCCACTCATTCCGCCAAACTGTCTTAAATCATTGAATCCGTCCCTGCGTCCGCTGAGCAGCTTGTGAGTATACGCCTGATGACCCACATCCCAGACAATCTTGTCCTTCGGAAGGTCAAATGCCAGATGAAGAGCCATCGTCAGCTCCACCACACCCAGATTCGAAGCCAGATGTCCGCCTGTCTTACTGATCTTTTCCAGTAAAAACTGACGGATTTCTTTTGCAAGGACCGGAAAATCTTCATTCTTTAATTTCTTAATATCTGAAGACTGTTCTATTTTCTCAAGAAGCATTTCGCTACTCCTTTGTGTTTTTCCATTTAGTTTTCACGATGTACCAGCATTTCAATCAGCTGAGAAAGAAATTCTTTCTCACCCGGAAGTCCCTGAAGTGTATCACAGGCTCTGTCAGAGATCATCTTCACATCAGCCTTCGCCTTCTCCAGTCCTTCCAATGTCACATACGTGGTCTTTTCATTTTTCTCATCGCTGAGAACCGGTTTGCCAAGGACTTCCGCTGTACTTACCACGTCCAGAATATCGTCCTGGATCTGGAATGCCAGACCAACGTCGGCTGCAATGGACTCTACAACCTTTACCTGTTCCTCTGTCGCACCCGCTAAAACCGCACCGATCATCATGGACGCTTCCAGAAGCGCTCCTGTCTTCAATCGGTAAATGAAATCCAGTTTTTCTCTCGGAACCGGCTTTCCGGTCAGTTCCACATCTACGGTCTGACCGCCGATCATACCATAAATACCGGTCTTCCGGGCAAGGATACCCATGGCCTTCACGACAGCTGCCGCGTCAGCACCTAATGCCAGCGCTTTCGCAGAAGTCTCGAATGCAAAGATCATCAGTGCATCGCCTGCCAGCACTGCCATATCGTAACCATAAACCTTCCATGTGGTCGGTTTTCCACGGCGCAGTTCATCATTGTCCATGCACGGAAGATCATCATGGATCAGGGAAGAAGTATGGATCATCTCGATCGCAGCCATGAACGGCTCGATCTCCTTCCCTGTTCCGCCAAACATCTTGTATACTTCATGCATCAGCAGCGGACGAATTCTCTTTCCGCCGGCCTGCATGCTATAATTCATTGCCTCAAAAATAGTCTTCTGGTGACCTTCTTCTGCCGGCAGATAAGAGTATACGATCGCCTCGGTCTCTGCCACAGCCTTTTTGAAATCGTCTTTAAAAATACTGCCCATGATTCGTATCCTCCATCGATTCTCCGCCGAGAACCAGAATCTGTTTTTCAATCTTCTCTATCTTTTCATTGCAGCTCTTTACAAGCTTCATGCCTTCTTCATAATTTTTAAATGCATCCTCCAGAGAGCCTTTTCCACTCTCCAGCTGATCGATCAGAGCATCCAGCGCAGCGAAGGTCTCTTCGATCGTCATATCAGCAATTTTCTTTTCTGTTGTCTCCATAACTATCCCCTCCGGCTTTCTGCTTCTTCACTCTTTTCTACCGACGCCGTCAGCTTACCGTCTGCCACCTGCACATGGATCTTGCTTCCCACAGGTGCCTGCTTCACGGATGCCAGACGTTCTCCGGATCCGTCGGTTACAAATCCGTATCCTTGGCCAAGTTTTTTCAATGGAGACAATCCCCAAAGTTTACCACTTGCCAAAGCCAGACGTTTTTTATCGTGTTCCAGACGTCGTTCCATGATCCGTTCCAACGTATCCGCCTTCACTGTCACACTCCGTCTGCTGTCGTCTAACATTTTTGCCAGCCTCCGGTTCATCACATCTTCGATATCCGCCAGACGCTGTCTCTTTTCATTAATGATCCTCTGTGGGTGATGGATCTGGATCTTCAGCTCATCTCTTTTTAATCTTCCCTTCACAGAATCAAGGAAAAAACCCATCTCACGATCCAGCTTCCGCTTCCTTGCTTCCAGATCTGCCAAAAATTGTCCATAATCGAACACGGCCAGTTCTGCAGCCGCCGATGGTGTCGGAGCGCGAAGATCTGCTACATAATCTGAGATCGTCACATCAGTCTCATGTCCGACTGCTGAAATTACCGGAGTCTCACAGGCAAAGATTGCGCGGGCCACTGCTTCTTCATTGAATGCCCAGAGATCC
>JAZRLX010000091.1:0-12888 GCA_045647085.1 Pilosibacter sp. | reverse complement strand
CTTGTCAAGAAGCTGCTCTGCGTTACCATGGTCTGCACAGATGAACATTACACCGCCTGCTTTTTCCACTGCTTCAACAGCTCTGCCTACGCATGTGTCAACTGCTTCTACTGCTGCGATCGCTGCTGCTTCTACACCTGTATGGCCAACCATATCCGGGTTTGCGAAGTTGATGATGATCACGTCGTATTTATCGGAACCGATCGCCTCTACAAGTTTGTCGCAAACCTGCGGAGCGCTCATCTCCGGCTGAAGGTCATAAGTTGCAACCTTCGGGGATTTTACAAGGATTCTGTCCTCGCCCTCGTTCGGCTCTTCGATACCGCCGTTGAAGAAGAATGTTACGTGAGCATACTTCTCTGTCTCAGCGATTCTGGCCTGTGTCTTGCCGTTTGCTGCAAGGAACTCGCCAAATGTATTTGTGATGGACTGTTTTTTGAATGCTACCAGTTTGCCTGTGATTGTCTCATCGTAATCTGTGAAGCATACGTAAACAAGACCCTGTTTTTTCTCTCTTGCGAAACCTGCGAACTCATCGTCACAGAATGCACGTGTGATCTCTCTTGCACGGTCCGGACGGAAGTTGAAGAAGATCACAGAATCATTGTCGCTGATCAGACCTACCGGAGCTCCGTTTTCTACTACTACTGTCGGCATAACGAATTCATCTGTCTTGCCATCGTCGTAGGAAGCCTGGATCGCTGCAGTCGCGGATTCATTTGTGTTGCCTTCGCCAAGTGTCAGAGCTCTGTACGCAAGCTCTACACGGTCCCAACGGTTGTCACGGTCCATCGCATAGTAACGTCCCATTACGGAAGCCACTTTACCAACACCGATCTCAGCCATCTTTGCCTCTAACTCTGCAACAAAATCCTTACCGGATGCCGGCGGAGTATCACGACCGTCAAGGAAGCAATGTACGTAAACATTCTCAAGACCGTTTCTCTTTGCAAGCTCTAAAAGACCGTAAATATGTGTGTTGTGGCTGTGTACGCCGCCATCGGAAACAAGACCGTACATATGAAGTGCGGAGTTGTTCTTCTTGCAGTTCTCAACTGCATTTAAAAACTCTTCATTCTCAAAGAAATCGCCGTCAGCGATAGATTTTGTGATTCTTGTCAGCTCCTGGTAAACGATACGGCCTGCCCCCATGTTCAGGTGACCAACCTCAGAGTTACCCATCTGACCGTCCGGAAGACCAACTGCAAGACCGCTTGCATTACCCTCTACGAACGGACACTCTGCCATTAATTTGTCCATAACCGGAGTCTTCGCCTCAAATACAGCGTTAGCCTCCTCCTTCTTATTCAGACCATAACCATCCAGGATCATTAACACTACCGGTTTTTTGCTCATGATTTTTCTCCTTTATTTATAGACTCAAAAGTCCGCATTTCTTTCAAACGCTATTATTGTATAACATTTGCAAAAATCCCGCAAGTCCTTCAGGATAAGTATTTGTTATTTTTTTATCACGCAAAAGAGGAACACCTTTTCACGAGTGTTCCCCTTCATCTAACTTTTTCTTATGCAAACATCGGCTCGCGTCTCAGTTTTGTTGCCTGCTCATAACTATAACCGGCGGAGATCAGTTTTGCTTCCTCTCCCTCAAGAGCCATAAACGTGATTCCAAACGGCTTTCCTTCGGAAGTATAACCTGCCGGAACGATCATGCCCGGAAAATTCGTTACAGCCGGAAGATCCATAACTCCCGGGAATACCATGACTTCCAGATCATGTTCTGCAAATGCCTCTTCCACCACATCACGCAGCATGTGGCATTTAATCTTTTCATCCAGATACTCCTCTTCGATCAGACGCCCGGAAGTGCCAAATTCCGCATTTTGCAAATTATCCTGACCATATTTCAAGCAAAGCTCCTGATGGTCCTCATTGTATTTGATAAATTCTCCAAGTGTCTTGACGATACCGCTTCCTGTGTTTTTTGCAAGATAATGGTTTACATTCGCTTTAAACTCGTATTTCATCAGACGATATCCGCCACTGAATCGATCCACGTTGGTATCCTGCACTAAAACAGCCCCCTGCTTTTCAAGAACACTCACAGCATCCTCAAACAATTTCTGTTCTTCTTCAGAAAGTCCACCCAGAACTGCACGGTTCACTCCAATTCGCATTCTGGAAAGACCGTCTGTATCAAGATATTTTGTATAATCCTTTTCACGATGATCATCGCGGTACCAAGTCGCCGGATCCTCTTGATCCTCGCCAACCAGACCGCCAAGCAATACGGCTACATCTTCAACGGTACGTCCCATCGGACCTGCGGTATCCTGAGAAGATGCCAGCGGTACAATACCGCCGCGGCTGATCAGGCCAACAGTTGGTTTCAGGCCAACGATACCGTTTCTCCAGGACGGAGAAAGAATGGATCCGCATGTCTCTGTTCCAACAGCCGCAGCACAGAGGCTTGCTGCCACAGCCACTGCAGAACCTGTACTGGAACCACTTGCATCCCAATCTGCACCATATGGATTGATCACCTGGCCGCCCCAGGAACTGAAACCATTCTTAATATCCACAGAGAAGAACTTGGCCATCTCGGTCAGATTTGCTTTTCCCATAATGACCGCTCCGGCTTCACGAAGCATTTTTACCAGATGGGCATCTTCCGGAGCATAATGATCTTTCAGGGCGCGGCTGCCTGCAGATGTATGCATCTGATCTCCTGTTCCGATATTTCCCTTGATCAGTACCGGAATTCCGTGGAGATTGCTGCGTTTTCCTTTCAACTTACGTTCGCGGTCCATTGCCATGGCGATCGTCACTGCTTCTACGTTGAACTCTAAGATCGCATTCAATGCCGGTCCGGATAAATTGATCTCTTTCATGCGGTTCATATAACTGATCACCAGTTCTGCAGAAGTCGTTTCACCGTTTTCCATTGCGTTCTGTAATTCTAGGATGCTTTTTCCTACTACATCATACATAATACGTTCCTCTCCTTCTATCCATACTACTCTAAGGAGTTAAAAAACGGCATACAGCCACAAAAGCTGTATGCCGTCGTACTGCTTATTATTTGTTTAAGTAATCGATTGCAACCTGTGCAAGTAAGGAGGAACCTCTCCAAAGGAGATCCTCATCGATATTGAATCTGCTGTTATGTAACGGCCATGCAGTCTCGCCTTCCGGAGTTGTGTCGGAGCCGAGCCATACGAAACAGCCTTCCTTCTCTACGAGATAGTAAGAGAAGTCCTCTGCCGGCATTGCCGGAAGAGCTACGTCAACGACTTCCTCTTCACCAAAGAGATTTACAGCTGTTTCTCTGATCAGAGCAGCATCCTTCTCATGGTTCATGAGTGCCGGATAACCACGACCATACTCGATCTCAGCTGTGCAGCCAGTCTGGAGGCAAAGTGCATCGAGAAGTTTTCTCATGGAATCTTCGATCATATCACGAGTGTCCGGATTGAATGTACGTACTGTACCGTCAAGGAGACAGTCACCTGCGATAACATTGTATCTTGTACCTGCGTTGAAGATACCGAATGTAACAACTGCATTATCAAGCGGGCTAACTTTACGGCTTACAAATGTCTGCGCATTCATAACGAACTGTGCACCGAGAACAACTGCATCGATACCCTGATCCGGTTTTGCACCGTGTGCGCCTTTACCATGGATGTTGATTGTGAAATGGTCTGTAGCAGCCATTAACGGACCGGCCTTGATACCAACTTTACCATGCGGAAGATCCGGCCATACATGGAGACCGTATACAGCCTGAACATCATCAAGGTGTCCGGACTCTAACATACCCTTGGAACCGCCGTACGGAGATAATTCCTCTGCCGGCTGGAAGATTAATTTAACTGTACCGTTGATCATATCACGGTTCTGGCAAAGAATCTTGCCTGCGCCGATCAGGCCTGCTGTGTGTGCATCGTGTCCACATGCATGCATGCAGCCTTCGTTTCTGGATTTGAACTCTACATCGTTCATCTCCTGAACCTGAAGAGCATCCATATCTGCGCGGATACCTACAACGCCACCCTCATTTGCGCCTTTGATCACACCGATCACACCGTAACCATTTACGTTCTCGATGATCTCGTCAACGCCCATCTCTTTGAGAAGTTCGATAACTTTTGCAGAAGTTTCTTTCTCGCATCTGGAGTTTTCCGGATACATGTGGAAATGTCTTCTGATCGCGATCAGTTCCGGCATCATTGCTTTTGCGGATTCAACAATTTTACTCATAATGTCCTCCTATTATTTCACTGTTCTTCCTCTGAAGAACAAAAATTAGAACTTATTAAACTGATATTTCGGAGCTCTGCCCTCCAGAACCGCCATAATATCATTGGCAGCTGTCTCACAACAGCGGATAATAGACTGCTCTGTAGAAGCAGCTGTATGCGGTGTCAGGATCACATTGTCCAGCTCATATAACGGGCTGTCTAACGGTAACGGCTCTTTCTCTGTTACATCCAGACCTGCACAAGCGATCACGCCTTCTTTCATCGCCTGGATCAGTTCCTCTTCATGAACCACTTCACCACGACTTGCATTGATCAAAGATGCGGTCGGTTTCATCATCTTCAACTGTTTCATACCAACACTATGGTACGTGGACGGAAGAAGCGGAGTATGGATGCTTACAAAATCAGCCTGCTTGAAAATCTCTTCCTGTTCCGGGATCAGAGTGATCAAGTCGCCGATCTGCTCCTGTTTCAGGAATGGGTCATATCCGATTACATTCATACCGAATCCATTTTTTGCGATACCGGCTAACAGCTGTCCGATCCTTCCGCAGCCGAGAAGACCAAGAGTCTTTCCTTTTAACTCGAACGTATTGTCAAGACTGAAACGAATCTTATAATTTCCCGCACGGAACTGTCTGTCCACATAGTTAAAGCGACGGGCACATGCAAGCATTAAAAATACTGCCTGCTCTGCAACAGACTGCGCATTCTGCCCCGGCGCATACACAACCGGGATCTTTCTTGCAGTTGCAGCTTCCACATCAATATTGTCAAGACCTGCGCCCTGCTTTGCAATTACTTTCAGGTTCGGACCTGCAGCATCCATCATCGCTGCCGTGATCGGCTCTGTGCGACACAAGATCGCTTCCGGTTTTAAAGCCTTTAATTCTTCAATATATCCGGCCTCATCAAAAAAATGATCAGTCAGTACAGCCTTACCTCCTGCCGCTTCAAAAATCTTTGTCGCTGCATCGTTGATCTGTACAGTATAAAATACGGTAAATGCCATCGGAAAACTTCCTTCCTGTAATGCGAACTAAAGGTGTTGATGCTTTAATTCACTAAAATCTTCATCTAAAAAACAAGGTGTTGTGGGTGAAATCACCCACAACACCCTAAAAACTTTTGGTTTTATTCAGTTTTAGCTGATAATCAAATTACCAAGCGATACCCTGAGCCATCATAGCGTCAGCAACCTTCTGGAAACCAGCAAGGTTAGCACCAGCAACGAGGTTGTAGCCTAAGCCGTACTTCTCAGCTGTAGCTGCGGATGTGTCATGGATACCTGTCATGATTCTGTGAAGTTTCTCATCAACTTCTTCAGCTGTCCAGGAGTATCTCATGGAGTTCTGGGACATCTCAAGACCAGATACAAGAACGCCACCAGCGTTAACAGCCTTGGACGGAGCAACTACCATACCCGGCTGAGCCATTAAGTATTTAAGAGCTTCGTTTGTTGTCGGCATGTTAGCAACTTCGATGTAGTATTTTGTACCGTTAGCAACGATCTGCTCAGCCTCTGCCATACGAACGTCGTTCTGCATAGCTGCCGGCATAACGATGTCAACTTTCTGACCGAACGGTTTCTGGCCCGGGAAGAACTCTACGCCAAACTTGTCAGCATAGTCCTGAACGCGGTTTCTACCAGAAGCTCTCATCTCGAGCATGTAGTCGATCTTCTCTTTTGTTGTGATACCTTCCGGATCGTAGATGTATCCATCCGGACCGGATAATGTAACAGCTTTAGCGCCTAACTCAGCAAGTTTTGTTACGATACCCCAAGCTACGTTACCGAAACCGGATACAGCAACTGTCTTGCCTTCGATTGTGTCGTTCTCATGTTTCATAACTGCTTCTACATAGTATACAGCACCGAAACCTGTAGCTTCCGGACGGATTAAGGAACCACCGAAGGACATACCCTTACCTGTGATAACACCGTTCTCGAATGCTGCACGAAGTTTTCTGTACTGACCATACATGTAACCGATCTCACGAGCGCCTACGCCAAGGTCACCAGCCGGGATATCAACGTCCGGACCGATGTGACGGTATAACTCGTTCATGAAGCTCTGGCAGAATCTCATAACTTCAGCGTCGGATTTACCGTTCGGATCGAAGTCAGAACCACCCTTAGCACCACCCATCGGGAGTGTTGTTAAGGAGTTTTTAAATGTCTGCTCGAAGCCTAAGAATTTCATAACAGAAAGTGTTACGTTCGGAGCGAAACGTAAGCCACCCTTGTACGGTCCAATAGCGCCGTTGAACTGTACACGGTAACCACGGTTAACGTGAGCCTGACCATTGTCATCTACCCACGGAACGCGGAACTCGATTGTTCTCTCCGGCTCTACCATTCTCTCAAGAAGAGCAACTTTCTCATACTCCGGATGTGCATCAACGATCGGTGCTAAAGACTCTAAAACTTCTTCTACAGTCTGAAGGAACTCCGGCTCGTGTGCGTTTTTCTCTCTAACTTCAGCTAATACTCTCTCGATATACTTGCTCATTTCGCAAATACCTCCTTAAAAATTTGGTTATTTATTCACCCCAGTGCGTCACTCGCACCAATAAGAGACTTAAAATACGTTTCTGGGTCTTTTATTGAAATTCAGTGTCTCAAAATAAGAACCATAAAAGGTAGGTTGTTGACGGCAAAGTATTTTCTTTTGTACATATTGTTTAAATAAATATGTATTTGTACACTTTTCATATAGAAAAAGGTACATTCACCGATGGTCATGCGAAAATCCCTTCCGTTTCCCTATCCGGAAAGGCTTCGTTTTGAACCCCTTTTATATTAAGACTCATGTATTTCGCGTCTTTTATTGGTTTCATTTTAGCATAGCCTTTTGACTTTGTCAACATTCTATGGTACGATTCTGATGGGATACGATTTATCGACACGCTTGTCATTAAAAGACCCGTTATTGTCTGAAAGGAGCAGCTTCCCATATGATCAATGTCACTATCATCAGTCCGCGTAAATCCATGGATGTCATCAACAGTGCCCTGGAACATCAGGACTTCGGATGTACATTTACGAACTACGTATATAAACAATTAGAGGAAATCAAGGACATATACGAACAGTGCAAGGACTCCAGCGATGTTATTTTCTTTTCCGGAGAACTCGGATACTCCTATATGCTGACTCATATTGATAACATTCAGGTTCCATGCAGCTTTATTTCCTATTCCGAAAAGGATATTTTGTCGATCCTGTTAAACTTTGTGGTCCGCTATCCGCATATCCCGCTTTCCAGAATTTATATCGACTTCTTAAGTCCGGTTAATGATTTCATGAATTTAAAGAAGTATCTGAGTCCGAATTATATGCCATATCTTTTTGAGAATCCGATCTATAACTATGAAACGCTGAAAGAACGGGCGGAAGAACTCTGGAATGCCGGAAAGATCGATATGATCCTGACTCGTACAACCAATCAGCTGGATGTATTGAACAAATTGCAGATCCCTTATATTCATTTTATCCCAGATGCAGAGACCATTCGAGACTCTATCAAACATGCGATCGATGCGATTCGCCTGAAGCAGAAAAATCAAGCCGGAAAGCTGGTAATCCTGATCAAGCTGATCTATCCGGAATATATTTCTACACAGGACCGTGAATTGCTGGATATCACTCTTCACAAATATCTTCTGGACTTCCGTAAAGAATTCCAATACGATTTTGCCCTCCATACAGCTGCCCATCGTTTTGAACTATCTTTGGACAGTGATCTGTACAAGACCAGTTTTGAGCGTATTCAGGACCTGATCACGTTTCTCGATGAGACCGGCGAGCTGGACTTCCGACTTGGTGCAGGATTTGGTAAGTCTTTAGGAGAAAGCCACTATCAGGCAGAACTGGCATTGCAGGAAGCTGTTAAATATGGAAAGAACGATGGATTTATCATCCACGGCGAGGAAAGCACACTGACCGGTCCGCTTTCCTTGACCAGAACTCTAAACTATAGTTATTCCAACACCAAAGCACTTGCATATTCTCAAGCCAACGGAATCAATGAAAGCAATCTATTAAAGATTGTCGGACTGTTCCAGATGGATAAAGATACGGTTATGACCGCAGCATCCCTCTCCCAGTGGCTCAACATTACAAGCCGAAGCTGTAACCGTATTTTACAGCAGCTGTTAGATTCTAATTTAATAGAAGAAATCGCTCCTCAAAAACAAGAAGGAAAGGGACGTCCAACAAGACAGTACCGCTTCAATAAACAACGATTCATCCAAACCTTTTTCTAAGAGTGTTTCTTCTATATCTAAACAATATAATTTGACCCCTAGCTTTTCCTATGGTATAATGATTGGAATAAATTACAAGCTGGAGGGATTGTACTTGAAAATCCACGAATCTGCAGAGAATTATTTAGAGACGATTTTATTGCTGAGCAAAAAACAGTCTTACGTACGTTCTATCGATATTGCCAATGAACTTAGTTTTTCCAAACCGAGTGTCAGTGTTGCCATGAAAAATCTTCGTGCCAGCGGCCATATCTTGGTTGATCCGGCGGGACATATTACCCTGACGGAATCCGGACTTAGTGTTGCTGAGTCTATTTTGGAACGCCATAGAGTCCTTTCCCAGATGTTGATCCGGTTAGGAGTTGATCCGGTTATTGCTTCTGAAGATGCTTGCCGACTTGAACATGTGATCAGCAAGGAAAGTTTTGACGCGATCAAAAAACATATCGAACAGCCGATACATAAGTAAAAGCCCCCGGGAATGGTATGGTTCCCAGGGGCTTTTTGCCGGATATCGTATTAATTTGCAGACAATGCCGCCCCCACAACGATACAGGGAGGTATGGGGGAAGGGGGACATAAAGGTATCCGACATCTAGACTTTGAGGACATCTTTTATCAATCACTTTACAAAAGACGCAACGTGCTCAAATATAGCACATTCCATTTTTCTTGTCAACAATCTGATTTCTTTTTTTGTTTTTTAGCCCCCCTACTTTCACTTAAAATAGTAAAGACCGAATCCCACATTTGGAAATTCGGTCTTCTTTACTTAATAAATATTATCAAAACATTGATAAACAAAGTGGAGGGCTACTCCAATCGCTGCACTTTCTTTCTTATAGCGACTAATCTTTAAATATCTGGTATCAGAGTCAAATTTGTTATACTCTCTGACGCGAGCGCCAAGATCCATCATGTAATTTTCCAAATATTCCCCCATCTCTCCGCCTAAGATTAGTTCCGTATCATGGATCATACGAAGATTGGAGATGGTAATAGCCAGATAATTGAGATAAGAATCCCAGATTTTCATAACTGACGAATCCTTTTTCTCAACAAGCTGCATAAATTCATCCAAAGGCATTCCGCTTTCTTTCTCCAACGCCTGTACGGAACAATAGGAGTCTACGCAGCCTCTCTTTCCACAATAACATGGGCGTCCTCCCGGAACCAGGATTACATGACCAACTTCACCTGCTTTTCTATTTTTTCCACGATGTACCGTGCCGTCTGCTTTCAGCGCACTTCCAACCGTACTATTTAAAAACAGATAGATTGCGTCTGCTCCAACAGACTCTCGTTCTGCGATCATTGCTGCATTCGCATCATTCTCAAAGAAAATCGGGTACGAAATGAAGCCTTCTACCGTCTTCAGGTTAATTCCTTCCAGATTCAGAGCATGTGATTTGATCAAAATTTTGTCTTCTGCATTGATATTACCCGGAAGGGCCACGCCAATGCCAAGGATCATCTCACGGTCCACTTTTGAAGAATCAAGGAAGCGCTCCACATCATTAAACAATGCCCGATAATAATCGTTAGAATTCTCAAATGTACGTTTCGTCCTTCCAGATCTCAAGACTGTACCTGCCAGATCAATCAAAACATAGGAAATATGTGTAGGCGTTACATCCAATCCTACAGAATATCCCTTTTTGCCATTGACCGCCAGTGATTTTGCTCGCCGTCCTCCCGTTGATTTATATTCTCCAATCTCAACAAGAAATCCTTGTTCGATCAATTCTTTTGTATTCTGCAAAACGGTAGGCATACTTAACTCAAGCGCTTTTGTCAATTCGGTTTTCGATGCATTTTCATTTTTAAATATATAATGGACAATTTCGGATTTTTTGTTTCCTTTTGATTTTCCAGTTCCACGATACTCCATGTGTCCCACTCTACTTTCTAATGTTCCCACGACATTTGTCGTTTCATAATATGAAACTATTATTACATTATAACACTTCTCTAATTTTGATGAAAGTACTTTTTATTCACATCCATGGATTTCCTAGGATAGATGCGCTATGATGTCCCTATACATCGATAACCAACATGGAGGAAGCATTCACCATGCTTCGATTGGAAAGAGTTAACCAGCCTGATCCAAACTTTATAACAATATTCCGTAAAACATAGTTTACTTTTTAACGAAAATGTATTAAGATTTATACATGTGCATTTTCAAAGGAAAAATTTAAAGGAGATATAATTATGAACATTTCATCTTTACAGAAAGCCAGATATGAGTACTCCCCGAAACTTCCGGGTATGCTTAGAAATGGTATCTCTGAAATTTGCGTTCAGGAAGGCGCAGAGACACAGAGCGTAGCTGATCAGGAGAAGATCAAAGCTCTTTTCCCGAACACATATGGCAAAAAAGAAATCACTTTCGTAAAAGGTCAGAATACATCTGAAGCAAAAACACACCGTGTAGGTGTTATCCTTTCCGGCGGACAGGCTCCGGGCGGACACAACGTTATCTGCGGTTTATACGACGCATTAAAAGCTACAAACCCGGAGAACGAACTTTACGGTTTCAAGGGCGGCCCAAGCGGTCTCATCGAAGACAACTACTTAATCTTCACAGATGAGTATATCGATCAGTACAGAAATACCGGCGGTTTCGATATCATCGGTTCCGGCAGAACAAAACTCGAGACAAAAGAGCAGTTCGCGATCGTAGCTGATGTATGTAAGAATCACGGTATCACAGCTGTTGTTATCATCGGTGGTGACGACTCCAACACAAACGCAGGCGTTCTTGCTGAGTACTTTGCAGCAAATAACACTGGCGTTCAGGTAATCGGATGTCCGAAGACAATCGACGGTGACCTCAAGAACGAAGATATCGAGTGTTCCTTCGGTTTCGATACAGCAACAAAGACATACAGTGAGCTCATCGGTAATATCGAAAGAGACTGTAACTCTTCAAAAAAATACTGGCACTTCATCAAAGTTATGGGTCGTTCCGCTTCCCACGTTGCTCTTGAGTGCGCGCTTAAGACACAGCCGAACGTTTGCTTAATCTCTGAAGAAGTAGCAGCCAAAAAGATGTCTCTTTCCCAGATCGCTGACCAGATCGCTGACTCCGTAGAGTACAGAGGCAACAACGGCGAGAACTTTGGTGTTGTTGTTATCCCGGAAGGCGTTGTTGAATTCGTTCCGGAATTCGGCGCTCTGATCCACGAGATCAACGAACTCCTTGCAGGCAGCAAAGCTGATGCGTTCAACGCACTTCCGACATGGGAAGAGAAATATGCTTTCATCGAAAATGGCTTAACAAAAGAGTCCATGGAAGTATTCGCGATCCTTCCGCTGAACATTCAGCAGCAGTTATTCTTAGAGAGAGATCCGCACGGTAACGTACAGGTTTCCCTTATCGAATCCGAAAAATTATTCGCAGCTCTCGTTGCTGACAAATTAGCTGCAAGAAAAGCAGCAGGCACATACAAGGGTAAATTCTCTACTCTCTGCCACTTCTTCGGTTACGAAGGCAGATGTGCATTCCCGTCCAACTTTGACGCTGACTACTGCTACTCCTTAGGTTACAACGCATTCATGCTCATCCAGTATGGCTGCATCGGTTTCTTATCTAAAGTATCCAACCTCTCTGCTCCGGCTAACGAGTGGGTTGCAGGTGGTATGCCGATCACAAAGATGATGAACAGCGAAAGAAGACACGGCGAAGATAAACCGGTTATCAAGAAAGCTCTCGTAGAACTTGATGGCGCTCCGTTCAAATACTTCGAAGCACACCGCGATGAGTGGGCAAAGAACACATGCTTCCAGTACCCGGGTGCGATCCAGTACTATGGTCCGGCAGAAGTTTGTGATCTCACAACAGTAACACTTGCTCTCGAGCAGGCGAAATAATATTTAAAATGATGAATCCCTCAGGATGTTTCCTGAGGGATTTTTTTGTTTAACTGTTCCCTTATCTACTTACTATCACGCAAAAAGCCCCCGACATTACTGTCGGGGGCTAAACTTATCCAAGTATGAACTTTTCTAAGCGATCTGTTCTGTTATCAATTATTCATTGATAGCTGCCTGTGCTGCTGCAAGTCTTGCGATCGGCACACGGAACGGAGAACAGGATACATAGTCAAGACCGATCTTATGGCAGAACTCTACGGAAGACGGGTCACCACCGTGCTCACCACAGATACCTACATGGAGAGTCGGACGAACCGGCTAACCAAGCTTAAGAGCCATCTCCATTAACTTACCAACGCCAGTCTGGTCGAGCTTAGCGAACGGATCGTTCTCGAAGATCTTCTTGTCATAGTATGCATCAAGGAACTTACCAGCGTCATCACGGGAGAAACCGTATGTCATCTGTGTAAGGTCGTTTGTACCGAAGCAGAAGAACTCAGCCTCTGTTGCG
>JAZRLX010000090.1:0-5820 GCA_045647085.1 Pilosibacter sp. | reverse complement strand
AGCATGAATACTGCTACCGGGCTGAACTTTGTTACTACATAGTTTAAGAATACAACTACTACATCGTTGATCTCCTGAAGGAGGCTCTTTAATGTCGCTGTTCTCTCTTCACCGAGGTGGTTCATGGAAAGACCAAGTGCAACTGCGATGAATACGATCGCAAGTACTGCGGAGTTAGAAGAGAATGTAGACATAATGTTGGACGGTACTGCATTCAGTACAACGCCTAACGGGTTGGAACCGGATTTACCGGCTGCGCCTTCAAGACCTGTCTCAGCAAGTGCGAAGAAACCAGCGCTGTAAGCGAGGTGACCTGCTACACAAGCAAGTAAAAGAGCAAAGAAGGAACATGCAAGGAAACCGCCGATTGTCTTAACGGAAATTCTTCCAAGTTTCTTTGTATCTGTAATCTTACCGATTGCAAGTGTGATAGATGTGAATACCATCGGTACGATTACTAACTGTAATGCACGAACGAACATCTGACCTACTAAGTAGAAAATACCAAGTGCGCTCTCGTTGCCTGCTGCTGTAATATCAGCAAAAAGAAGGCTATTGATCATTGCCCAAGTTGCTTCGCCACCGTTAGCTGTGAGGTTTTCTCTTAACATCAGCATTGCGATACCGGCTACAAGACCACATACCAGGGAAATCGCCATCTTTTTAGCAAGAGACATTTTGTTGTTCTGATTTGCCATAATAATTTCTCCTTTAAGTATTTATCTGATTACCTTGAGCTTTATTCTAAAAAAAGCTCAAACGGCCTTATTATAAGACCACATTCGACATTTGGCAAGCGAAAATTGTTAAATTTTTAATGTTCTTCTAATTGGAAAATTTTCTTCTATTGTATGGATAATTTGTGATTGCCATTGTTAAATTTCTCAATTATAATAAAAATATAGTAACATCTTTCGCGCTCTATGCTCGTGCATGGGGTCGCTTGCTTCGCATTTTCAATGAAGGAGGAAACATATGAGCAGCAAAACAACCGTATTCGTTAATGAGTTCACTAACGGTCTTTTAGATCCATCCGCACCAATGTTAGGACCGGTTCGCGACGGCGGCAACATTGTGGCAAACACCGCAGCCGGCTGCTGGGGACCGATGATCACCCCTGCTCTCCGTGGCGGTCATGAAGTAACAAAACCAGTCTACGTAGAAGGCGCAGAGCCGGGCGATGCGATCGCGATCCGCATCCGCTCCATCGAAGTGACCAGTGAAGCTACAGCCTCCGGCGTTGAATACACCAATGCAGGCCGTTTCGACGGCGACCCGTTCGTTGCAGACTACTGCCCGAAATGTGGCGCGAAATGGCCGGAAAGCTACGTAGAAGGCACTGGAAATGAAGCGATCCGCTGTAAGATCTGTGGTGCTCCGGTTTCCGCTTTTGGCTTTGACAATGGTTATACAATCGCATTTGATGAAGCAAAGAAAATGGGCCTGACCATGGGTCAGGAGCAGGCAACCGTTATCGGTTCCAACGCAAAAACATATATGAAGACACCGGATGCTTCCATCCAGAACCCGGTTGTTGTTATGGCTCCGGCTCACCTTCCGGGCGTAGCAGCACGTATGAAACCATTCCTTGGTCAGCTGGGAACTACTCCGTCCCAGATTTTCCCGGATTCCCACAACGCAGGTGACTTTGGTGCCTTCCTTCTCGGTGCTCCGCATCCGTATGCGAAGACAGAAGCTGACCTGGAAGCAAGAACTGATGGACATATGGATATCAACCGCGTTCGTCCGGGTGCGATCCTGATCTGTCCGGTTAAAGTTCCGGGCGGCGGCATCTATATTGGTGATGCACACGCACTTCAGGGCAACGGCGAGATCGCAGGCCATACCTGTGATGTTTCCGCAACCGTTACTCTTCAGGTAAACGTAATCAAAGGCTTAAACAACGAAGGCCCGATCCTTCTCCCGAATCCGGAAGATCTGCCGCACCAGGCAATCCCGTTCAGCAAAGAAGAAAAAGCGATCGTGGCAAAACTGGCTGAGAAATGGGGCATTGACTCTGTAGAAGATTCTCTTCCGATCTCCTTTATCGGTACAGGTGCCAACATGAACGCTGCTATCGACAACGGTCTCGAAAGGGCAGCAAAACTCCTCGAGATTTCCGTAAGCGAAGTGAAAAACCGCTGCACAATTACCGGTTCCATTGATATCGGCCGTGCACCGGGCGTGATCACTGCAACTCTTCTTGTTCCGAAGGAGAAATTACAGAAACTCGGTCTGTTAGAATATGCGATCGAGCAGTATGGTGAATAAATAAAAAAGCCTCCCCACCGTCATAAGACGATGGGGAGGTTTTTTAATATTAATTATTAATTAAATGTCCTTCTACCGGATCAAAGTAATACTGTTTGCCATCGATTGTCTGCCAGCCTGTCAGCATCGCGCCTCTTGTACCATCAGATACCGGATTGAAATAGTACTGCTTGTCACCAATTGTCTGGAGACCGATAAACATACGGCCCTGTGTACCATCAGATGCTGGGTTCAAATAATACCATAAACCATCATAAAGAACCCAAGATATTGCCATATGTCCATTTGCATCAAAGTAGAACCAGTCAAACGTAGACTGACCTGCCGCCACATTTGCGTACGGATTCTCTACTGCTGCCCACTTATTAACATAAGCAAGTCCTGTCTTGTCAGTAAACATCCACTTATCGCCTGCAACTGTCCATGTACCGGTTGTTACATATTCCGGTAAAGTCGTTGTACTTGCCGGTTTACTCTGTTGAATATTCTTAGAACCACCAGAGGAAGAACCCCCGCCACCGCCGGAAGAGGAGCCACCGCCGCCTCCACCACCGCCGCTTCCCTTCTTCTTCGGGATCACGGTCTCAGCAAGTGTCAGTTCTTTCATGCAAGATGCATCTGCATATAATTTTCCACATACAGTACACTTGAAATATTCAATGTTACCTTCTGCCTTTGTTGTCGCCGCTTTCGCATCTACCTTAGTTAATTTATGCGCTGCCGGAATTGCTTCATACTTCACTTCACCACAGCCAGATACTGTACATGTGTACTTCATCTCGCCGGCTGTTGTACATGTGCTTCCTGTTACTACTGTTCCTGCATCCCACTGACATGTATGCTCAAGTTTCGGAATCACTGTCTCTGTAAATGTGATCTCGTGCTCTGCCTCGCTGTCTGCGAATAAGGAATCACAGCATCCACATGTGTAGTACTCAATATTACCAGAAGAAGTAATTGTCGCCGGAACTGCATCAACCTTTGTCAGTTCATGAGCACTTGTCATGATAAAGTCAGAGAAGCTTGTAAGTACGAAATCTGCGAACCACTTGCCACCCTCTTTGTATACATGAGGTTTGATCACATCATATCCGCCATCCACATGGTAATGGAACACTACCAGGAATTTCGGATTGATGCTAGCCGGTATCGGAAGTGTGATCTTAACCGGAACATCCAGATTCTTCGGATCCTCTACGTTATCAAGTGTCATAGAGAAGCTTACGGAAACCGCACTGTTGTAACGCTCCGGAATTACATGATCTTCATTCGGTTTATCAACAACAAGCTCGATTAGATCATCTGTATCATCTGCCTTATTATTCAGGTTCGCACCAACGATAGAAATATCACTCGGATTAAACGCTGCAGCAGCATTATTGACTGTAATCGGAGTTTTCTGACCACCCAGTTCGAGATCCTCAAGCTCTTCGATTTTCTGTGTTGTACCAGATTTGTCCTCGTCAGCAATCAGAGCACCAACAAGATCATTACGATCCATGTTCTGAACTGAATCAAGGACATCGTCTGTATTTACAGTACCATTCTGAACGTTGTTGATAATATCATTTAAATCTGAGTTCACATCATTGGAAATCTGTGTCACATTCAATACCGGAGAGAAACCAGACCACTCACTGTTGCGCATCTTCTCAATATCGTTAGAGAGAACTTTTACTTTGAACTTGTAGTAGCCTACGCCCATTCGTTCGAACATATCATCATGGAACGGCTCTTCTGTCTCCTGACGCCAACGGCTGCTGGAACCACTTACCTGTCTATAATTACCATCGATCGTCTCACTGAAATAGTAATGTACCCAGTAACCATCGATATACTTGGAAGCTGCATTATTGTCATCCCAGTCAGACCATCGGAAGAAGTTATCATTGCGGTCTTCCCAATGAAGATTTGTAACAACATCTAACTGATCATTCGCTCTTACATAATGGTAAATACCATCCGGATTAACACTTCCGTCTGCATTGTACCGGGAATCTGCTACGTCACTACTACGGTACTCCTTATTGTCCGCAGTAGACTGAACGGTAAAGTAGTAGTCTCCGCTCGGAAGATCATCTCCCGTTCGAAGGAAATCATCTACAGAACGGTATTTCGGCTGCTGCTCTACACCAAAGCCCCAATTGCCCTCTAGAACAACATCAGGTTTGCCAACCTCATAAATTTTGATTCGCGCTCTTGCCTGATCCGGTCTTACTGTCTCCCAGCTTATAAATCCCGGCTTCACAAACGTATCGTAGCCAACGATCATATTGGTATCTGTTGCCTCGTCCCAATGCCACTTTTCTCTGTACTCAATACCCCAGCGAAGATTGATCGGAGTTCCTAACTTGATCTTTCCTGCTGCATAGGATAATCTCCAGTTTACAGAAGATGCATCGTTATAATATTTCTCAACGTCGAAATCATCCAGTTTAACGCCAAAAAGCACGCTATCTAGAGAAGCCAACTGATCATCGCCATTTACCCAGAAGATACCCTCACCGCTATAAGAGCTACCGCTGCCTAATGTAACTGTACCCTGGCCATTATTATTTTTTCTATGATTTATATTGATCTCGTTGTTATTAACCAGCGCACCGTTCACAACCAATGGATTCGAAACATATAGCATACCATTATTAGTAAGAGTTGTTCCGGCTTTAACTTCAAATCTCGCCACACTGTAAAGATTCAGTTCTGTGTTGCTCGGGATCGTAATATCTCTATCCAGTACAAAATCCATCTTATTGTTGTCATTTCCCGGGAACTGGATATTATAATGAACCTGATCATTGTCGGCTGTCTTTGCAAAGATTTCAACCATATCCTCAAGCTCAACCGCATTATTTACCAGTACATTATAATTGAATTTCTGCCATTCCTGTTTAAAGTAGACATTCTCCATACCAGAAATAACATGCGGATATTCGATCGATAATGTCTGATCATAAATATGCAGTTCACCATCAACCGATAAGTCACCCTGGCAATAGAATGCACTATGCGCATTTACAATACCATCGATCACAACATCGCCGCGAATCTGGAAATGCTCTTTGGCATTCAGTGTTCCTTTCACGGACAAGCCATTGGCGCTAAACCATCTCTCTGTTGTTAATGTTACGTTTTCCGGAATGATCAGTTCTACCGGACACTCAAATTCCATATTATCCGGAATTGAAAGATTTCTCTCAATCTCAAGAGCTTCCGTTCCATTGTAGAAAAGCCAGAAGGATTCGGAAGAACTGCCGTTTGCTTGAATAAATGCTTCCAGTTCATTGAAATTCGCAACACCTCTTCCCACAGAAGAACCGTCATCGCCATAAGAACCGCGATCTAACCAATAGTGAGTAATTCCGTCTTCATCTCTATTAGAGCGGAAGAACATCTCACTCATATTAAAATTTCTAAATACATCTTCAATGTTCTCTACAGAATCATCCACATGGGCAGCCAGTTCGCCTTCACCCGTATATTCTGCATTTTCACCAAGAGTAACAGAACCTTCAAATGCCATATTATCCGGAGTTTCGAGTCTCTTATTCA
>JAZRLX010000089.1:0-7088 GCA_045647085.1 Pilosibacter sp. | reverse complement strand
CATCGAGTCCATCTGTGCTTCTATTTTCCCAGCACTTTTGGAGCAGTTCCATGCACAGCATCCTAATGTAAAGATCAGTATTGTCCTGGACTCTCCGGACGTACTTCTGGACCGTATGAACAAAAATGCCATTGATCTGGTATATCTTCTCGATCAGAGGATCTATGATCACAAATGGGAAAAAGTTCTGGAAGAACCGGAAGATATTTTCTTCGTATCTTCCTCAGTGCATCCATGTGCCCAAAAAGCAGCTGCAACGAACCATCCGCTGGAATTAGAAGAAATCCTGTCAGAACATTTCCTTCTGACAGAAAAAAATGCCAGCTACCGTTTCGTGCTCGACCGGTATCTGGCTGCCAACAATAAAAAGATCGATCCCTATCTGGAAATCGGAAATACAGAATTTATTATCAATCTGCTGAAGAACAATGCGGGACTCAGTTTCCTTCCGGAATTCTCCGTTAAAAACGAAGTAACGGCAGGACGCCTGAGCATCCTGCCGATCAAAGATTTCCATATGAGAATCTGGCGCCAGATCCTGTTCCACAAAGACAAGTGGATCACACGCGAAATGAACGCCTTCATCGAACTTGCGAAACAGATTTCTTAAGCCTCTTTTTTCACAACAAACTTCGGTAAGATAACCATCACAAGCACAACTCCAACGAATGCGGTACTGGAAATGATGGTCATATTGTAGTTTCCTGTCATATCGTACATCGTTCCGAACAGTGTATTGAACGGTGCGGAGATCAGCATACCGAACATTGATACATAGGAATATGCGCTCGCATATGTATCACCTTTCCAGAACAATCTGCAGAACAGCGGCATGAGTACTGTGGAAAGCGGCATTGTGATACCATACAGCAATGCACCTGCCATCATCGGAGCTGTAGATCCAAGGAAGATCAGTCCGTGTCCTGCGATCGCGATCAAAATGGAAATAATAAAGATCTTGATCACGCCAAAGGAGTCACATAACTTACCAAGGAACAGCTTTGTAGTCATATTTCCACAAAGTGCCAGAGATGTTAACAGTGCTGCAGTTGCCATCGGAAGACCTGCCTCGAGTCCGCAGGACGGAAGGAATGAGTTCAGGTAAGAACTGATGATGGAACATGCGTATGCGGTAAGGGAGATATAGAAAATCGGCTGTTTTGCAAAATCGCCGAACTTCTCTTTCTTTGCCGCACCTTTCGCATCGGTCTTTGCAACATAATTTTCATCTGCGCCGTACGGGAGCATGCCCTTATCTTCCGGTTTATATCTTAAGATAAACAGAGAGAACGGAAGGATCAGCACCATCGCTGCCACACCGATGATCATGTAGCTGGTTCTCCATCCGTACGCCGGGATCAGCACACCAAGTGCACTGCTTCCGATCATTCCAACAAGTCCGGAGAATGCTGCGGAAATACCAACGGCTGTACCTGTGTTTTTATAAAACCAGTTTCCAAGCAAGATCGGCGCCGGAATGACACCAATGAACGCTGCTGCACAGCCCTGAATGATACCGAACACATAGAACTGCCAGAGGGATGTAAATGTTCCCTGTAAAATACTGATACCGCCCATGATCACGGTCGCTGCACTAATGATCACACGCACATCATACTTGCGGAATAATTTCGCCACGTATGGCAGTGTAAGTGCCTGGGCCATCGTAAACAAGGTTCTGAACAGAGTAAACTTACCCATTTCAAATCCCAGATCATTACATACCGGGGAGAAAAACACTCCTGCACAGTTACTGATAAGACCAAGACCTGCACCCTGCATCATACAGCATGCGATCAAAATGAGCCATGCATAATGCATTGATTGTTTCTTTGTCTGCATTTGAATTTCCTCTTTCTAATGAATATTTGCTCTCGCGAGCCAATCCATTATACTATGCCTGTCTGCTTCTTTCAAGAAGAACCTTACCGGCACATGTTTCCACCTGAGCACGCCATAAGCATTTTGCACAGTACAGGCACTTGCCCGGATTTTTTCCTTCTTTCACATCGTTGGCCCAATCATAGTTTACCAGAACACCGCGACCGATGTTGATCATATCTGCCTTTGTATCTTCTAATGCAGCTTCTGCCATCTCACCATTCTGGATTCCATAAACAGCAAATACCGGAACAGAAACTGCTTCTTTGATTCTCTTTCCACCGTAAACAGCTGCAGCAAACGGATAATCCTCCGGCTTAATCTGATCAGCGTCCTGGGAGAAGCCATAGGAAACGTTGATGAAATCAATTCCGTGCGCTTCTAACCATTTTGCATGAGCGATACCGTCTTCAATTGTCGGCTCGAATGCGCCAAGACGGATACCAACAACAAACTCTTCCGGAACCACTTTGCGGATACCCTCTAAAATATTCTTTAAAATGAGCATATCATCTGCGTTGTATTCGTCTGTTCTCTTGTTGACTCTACGGTTCATAAACTGGCTCAGAAGATAGCTGTGACAGCCGTGCAGCTCAACTCCATCATAACCTGCTTCATATGCACGTCTTACTGCCTGAATGTATTCGTCTTCCAGCACTTTGATTTCTTCCACAGTCAGCTCACGACCGTGTTTTGCGATTTCTTTGTGTGCCACTGTGTAGTCACTTGGACACACACGGTCTTCCTCAGAAGAGATCACACCTGCGTGATGGATCTGAACAAAGATTGGCGTTCCTTCTGCATGGACTGCATCTACGATCTGCTTTAAGCCCGGAATGTGTGCATCATCCCAGATACCAAGCTGATCGCCGGAAAGTCTTCCCTGGCGATTGATACAAGTTGCCTCCTGGATCACAAGACCATAACCGCCCTTTGCGATCGCACGGTAATGATTCACACTCTTCTCAGTTACCATACCATCATCACCATTCCAACCGAAACAAACCATCGGCGGTACGCAGATTCTATTTTTGATTTCTAATCCTTTTAAGTTCCAAGACTCGAATAATTTTCCCATAACATACTTCCTTTCTTTTGGGGAATATCATTTATAACCTAGACTTTTATTTTACCATTTATTCTGATTTTTTCCTAGATTTTTCTTTCTTTTTTCCATAAATAACTTGCATGATAGAGAGGAAGTCATTATAATGGAACAAAGTGCTGTTTTAACACTTTCGTGCATCACATTGTTAATACAGCGAGAATGAACGAAATGTCGGCATTCGACCGGCAGAATGGAGGAATAATTTATGGCAAAGAAAGATATCGATTGGGGTAATCTCGCATTTGGATATTCCAAGACTGATTACAGATATGTTTCCAATTTTAAAAACGGTGCGTGGGATGAAGGTACTCTCACAACTGATGACATGGTTGTATTAAATGAGTGTGCATGTGTATTTCAGTATGCACAGACTTGTTTCGAAGGCATGAAAGCCTATACAACGGAAGACGGTCACATCGTAGCATTCCGCCCGGACTTAAACGCTGAGCGTATGCAGACATCCGCAGCTCGCCTTGAGATGCCGGTATTCCCGAAAGACCGTTTCATCGATGCGATCACACAGGTTGTTGCGGCAAACGAAGATTTCGTTCCGCCGTACGGTTCCGGTGCCTCTCTTTATATTCGTCCGTATATGTTCGGTTCTGATCCGATCATGGGTGTAAAACCGGCAACTGAGTATCAGTTCCGTGTATTCTGCGCTCCGGTAGGTCCGTACTACAAAGGCGGTGCAAAACCGATCTCCGTACGCGTTACTGATTATGACCGTGCAGCTCCAAACGGTACAGGTCATGTAAAAGCAGGTCTGAACTATGCGATGAGCTTACATCCGATCGTAGAAGCACATGCACAGGGCTTCAATGATAACCTTTACTTAGATCCGGCTACAAGAACATACGTTGAAGAGGCAGGCGGTGCGAACTTCATGTTCATCACAAAAGACGGTACATTCGTAACACCGAAGTCTCCGAGCATCCTTCCGTCTATCACACGTCGTTCTCTTGTTTATGTTGCTGAGCACTATCTTGGCTTAAAGGTTGAAGAGCGTCCGGTTGCTCTTGAAGAAGTTGCTGATATGGCTGAGGCTGGTCTCTGCGGTACAGCTGCAGTTATCTCCCCGATCGGAAGAATCGTTGACCACGGCAAAGAGATCCTCTTACCGAGTGGTATGAATGAGATGGGTCCGATCACAAAGAAACTTTACGACACATTAACAGGCATCCAGATGGGCAGAATCGAAGCTCCGGAAGGCTGGATCCACGTTATTAAATAATTTTAGGACAAAGCAAAACACCACCGAACTCAAATCTCGGTGGTGTTTTTATTTATCGGTCAGACGGCGCATGACCAAACTTCTTTCTAAACGCCTTGCTAAAATACAAGGCATCTTCAAATCCTGTCAGCATCGCCACTTCCCCAATACTGGAAAACTCTCCGTTCTCTAAAATCGCCTTCGCCTGGGTCAGTCTTCGCTCCAGCACATATTGCTTAGGGGCTACTCCAAACCGTTCCAAAAACATGCGACGAAAATAGGTATCTGAAACTCCGCATAATTGATGCAGACCACCGATCCGCAAGGCCGGATCGAAAATATGCTGTTCCAAATATTCCAGCGCAGGGTCCAGGGTGGCTGAGGCCGAGAAGAGCTCATTTCTGTTTGCTTCTGCAAAATGGGCCAGGATCTCATATAGCAATGCCATACAGCGACATCGATTGGCCGGAGTCTGGACAGACCAGCTGCGGTAAATTTGCAAATACAGATGATAGAGTTCCTGTTTGCCGCAAATAGGATATGCTCTCGCTTCTGTATCCGGAAGGTCCCCTTCAAAATTGATCAGGATATAGGTAAATGGGCCTTCCGAAGCATAACTTCCGCGATAAATCGGGCTGTTGGGCAGAAACAGTGCATCGCCCGGACCAAGGATCAAGGTTTCTCCATCCAATTCGTATCGCAAGGAACCTGACAATCGCAGGATCAGTCTATGCGGATAATTAGAATGTACCGCATTGTGTGTAGAGGACCCTTTGATCACACTGATCAGTTTTAAATTTTCTATATTATTCAACATAAAATCACCGTATTGATTATATCATACTTTACTTTCTTTTCCAATCTTAGTTTTAAAAATTCCATATGGTTGTATTTTATCCATTTACAGTTCAGAGCTTGTAGGCTATAGTGGAGTAAAGATTCTTAGCAGAATAATATGCTACTTTAATAAAGGAGGATAATAGAATATGAACAAAGAACGTGTAAAAGCTTTAGTTGAACAATATCAGGATACGGTTGTGAAACACTATCATTGGCTCCACGCCCATCCGGAGCTTTCCAATCAGGAAAAGGAAACTGCAGCGTATATCGCAGCAGAACTTCGCAAAATGGGGTTAGAACCAGTGGAAGGCGTCGGAGGCTATGGTGTAGTTGCCCTTATTCATGGTAAAGGTCCGGGTAAGTGTGTTGGACTCCGCGCAGACATTGATGCGCTTCCTATGACAGAAAAAACCGGTCTCCCATTTGCATCTCAGAATCCTGGTGTAACACATTCCTGTGGTCATGATACGCATGCAGCCATGCTTTTAGGCTCTGCCCTGGTTCTAAATGAACTTCGTGATTCATTCAACGGCTGTATCAAACTGATTTTCCAGCCATCAGAAGAAAACTCTGCAGACAGCGGTGCAAAGCGAATGATTGCTGACGGCGCCATGGAAAATCCTCATGTAGATGCTATGATCGGTCAGCATATCGATCCGCAATCCGATACCGGTATCATCTCTTCCCGTCCGGGTTCTGCTTCTGCAGCGTCTGACCGTTTCTTTATCACGGTTGAAGGAAAGAGCAGTCATGCAGCAAGACCTCACATGGGCATCGATGCCATCGCAGTCGGAGCACAGATCGTATCTACCTTAAATACCATTATTTCCAGAAATGTCGGAGCCATGGACAGTTCTGTTCTCACCATCGGAAAATTCAACGGAGGGGACCGTTACAATGTCCTTGCAAGCCGTGTAGAGATGGAAGGAACCTGCAGAAACTATACTCCGGCAGTCCGTGAGATGGTGGAAAAACGAATGGGTGAGATCGTGAAAGGTGTTGCGGAAGGAATGGGAGCAAAAGCGGAACTCCGATATATCCACGGCTACTCTCCGCTCATCAATGACGCCGGAATGGTTAAGCTTTTAGAAGAAGTTGCAACTGAAATCTGCGGAGCAGAACATGTGAACATTCCGAATGAAGCCAGCATGGGCGGTGAAGATTTCTCTTTCTTTGCAGAAAAAGCTCCGGCTGTATTTTATCGCACAGGCTGCCACAAAGCCGGAGAACCGATTTGGTCCACTCACAACGAGCATATGGTAGTAGACCCTGCCTGCTTCCCGATTGGAATGCAGATCATGGTCAATTGTGCATTGACTTATTTAGAAAGAAATTCATAAAACGGAGGATTACATAATGAAAAATATTTTTTTAGTTGGTGATTCGATTCGATTTGGTGCTCCGAATCCTTCGAAATACAACAATGTAAGTCCGGGTTACGAACGGTATGTCAGAGAAAAACTTGACGGCGTCGCTACGGTCTACGGACCGGATGAAAACTGCCGTTTTGCCCAGTTTTCACTTCGTTTCCTGCAAAAATGGGCCGCTGCTGTGCCCGCAGAGGAAATCGATGTCGTTCACTGGAACAATGGACTGTGGGATGTTCTGCGCCTGTTCGGAGATGAACCCCTGACTCCTTTGGAATTTTACGAAAATCTGCTTCGTCGTGTATACAAACGAATCCGTTTTCTGTTTCCGAATGCAAAAGTTATTTTCGCATTATCCACTGCAGTGATCGAAGAACGTGAGTTTCCGGAATTTCTCCGTTACAACCGTGAGATTGAAGAATACAACAAAAAAGCTCGTGAAGTGATGGAAGAACTCGGTGTAGAAGTCAATGATCTTTACAGCATTACATCTGCATTTGATCACTCCTTATACGCAGATGCGGTTCACTTTAATGAAGATGGATCAAAAATTTTGGCAGATGCTGTGATCAAAGCCTGTCTTCCGGATATGAAATAGGAGGTATTTATGGGTATTACGAAATTAGAAGCTTTAAAAGCGATCGACCGAGACCGCGAATTATTCTGTAAAACAAGTGACCTG
>JAZRLX010000088.1:0-3303 GCA_045647085.1 Pilosibacter sp. | reverse complement strand
TGATCGAGATCATCACGGCGATGAAACAGTACAAAATGGAACCAAAACGAATGTGTATGGTGCATCCGTTCAAGGATAAAGAAGCAAATATGGTTCTGATCGAGGCTGTGAAGGGCGGCGGTTCCTGGCTGAAGATGGAAGCTCCGATCATTGTATACAAAGAACCGGGAGTTTATACAGACGAAATTTACAGTATTTACGGATATTAGGAGAAACGGAACATGCAGGGAAAATTATATTTGTGTGCAACACCGATTGGAAATCTGGATGATATTACATTTCGTGTTTTGAATACATTAAAAGAAGTGGATTTGATTGCAGCAGAGGATACTCGCCACAGTATTAAGCTCTTAAATCATTTCGACATTAAAACTCCGATGACCAGTTACCACGAATTTAATAAAGTGGACAAGGCAAAATATCTTGTGGAAAAGTTACGTGAAGGCGTAAACATTGCGTTGGTAACTGACGCAGGAACACCAGGTATTTCTGATCCGGGTGAGGAACTGGTTCGTCAGTGTTATGAAGCCGGTATTGAAGTAACTTCTCTTCCGGGTCCGGCTGCGTGTATTACAGCTCTGACATTATCCGGTCTTCCGACCAGACGATTTGCGTTTGAAGCATTTCTTCCATTTGAGAAGAAGGAAAAGCAGATCATTCTGGATGAACTGAAACATGAGACCAGAACGATCATCCTCTATGAAGCTCCGCATCGTCTTGTAAAGACATTGGGTGATCTTTATGAGGCTCTGGGAGACAGAAATATCACTATCTGTCGTGAACTTACAAAGAAATATGAGACTGCATTCCGCACAACGTTTTCCGGTGCGTTGGCTCATTACGAGGTGGAAGAACCGAAGGGTGAGTGCGTGATCGTGGTAGAAGGCAGAACTCACGAGGATATCAAAAAGGAAAAAGAACAGGCTTGGGAAACCATGCCGATCGAAGATCACATGGAGAAATATCTTTCTCAGGGCATCGATAAAAAAGAGGCAATGAAGCTGGTGGCGAAGGACCGCGGTATCAGCAAGAGAGATGTTTATCAGTATCTGATGAATTTGGATGATTAAATAAAAGGACTGATCACAGATGGATAAAAGCAGAATTATCCGGATCTGTAATCAGTCCTTTTTAAATTATTGATTTTGTTAGGATGCTTTTTTGCAAATCTCGCGGATTGCAGGGGATTTGCTCAGAATCATGTAAGCAGCTCCGCCTAAAATAATGCCTGCCGCGCTCTGACAGCCTGTGGTAAAAAGTTCGCCTATAGCAAGTGCCATTCCATAGAGTGGGATTTTTACAAGGGTGTATCCGATTGTGTGTGCAATGCCTCCAATAATGGCACCAACAAGCCATGAAAATTTATAGTTGGGCATCAGTTTATACATGATGGTTCCGAGAATAAATGCCCACATGGCTTTCATGAACATTGTCGGAACAACCCAGACCGGATAACCTCCGATCAAGTCCGCAAGACCTGCACCAATGGAACCGGCCAATACACCTCGCTTCGTTCCAAACAGGCAGACAGTAAGAATGATCATGCAGTCGCCCAGGTGTGTATATCCAAATGTAGACGGAATTTTAAAAAAGTATGTTCCGGTAAACACCAGTGCCGCCATGAGACCGGTAATTGCAATGTCTATGGTGGATGTTTTTGTTTGTTTCATATTCGTACCTTTCTTTTGTTATGAACACTTATTTCAGGCCCATAAGTTTTGCAGCATTGTTGTAAAAGATGTTTTCTAAACCTTCTTCATTAACACCGCATGCCATTACTTTCTGGATCTCTACAGTTGGCTGGTGGAACGGAGAGTCGATGCCAAACATTACTTTTTCGTGTCCAACCGTATCATATGCATTTTTAATCTGGCAGCTCATGGATGTACCGGAAGTTTCCAGCCAGATATTGTCATACTTTTTCGCCATTGTGATCGCGGCATCCACATAGACACCGTGGGCATGGCCCATGTGAATCATAACGATCGGAAGGTGCGGATGGCGCTCGGCTAAAAGACCAATCTGCCATGGAAGGGAGAATGGCGGATGTCCGGAGTGAACAAATAAAGGTTTTCCATATTTCTCACAGATTTCTGCGACAGGATCTACACACGGAGCATCGGCGGTATAACCGTCGAATAAGGACTGAAGTTTTGCACCGGCAAAGTGCTCGTCGCGGATGTAGTGCTCCAATAGATCATATGCCGGCTGACCTTCTGCACAGTTGATCCACATGAGCGGGATAATTTTATCCATGTGCGCCTTGAATGCTGCGACCGTATCTTCATTGAAATGTGGTCCGGATGCACAGAGAATGGTTTTTTCAATATTGTAAGTATTCATCTGCTCAAGCAGACGTTCCGTATCGAAATTAATGTTAAACGGGCTTCCGAATGCACCAATATGGGTGTGGGCATCAATTTTTTTGATTCTGTTAAATTCGTTCATAGTATTCTCCTTATATTCATACTGCTCAAATGCAAGGATTAATGGTTATGAAGATATCATATAAAAAATGTGGTATTACTTAAATGTCCAATTTTAGAATATTTAATATATCCAGATTGGCGATAATTCTTGAGCTTCTGAGTAAACAATAGTATAATTAGATAAGGTATTATGTATAAAGGAGAGGAAACCATGATTGCTTTAAAAAACTGTAAAGCCGTTACAATTACGAACGGAATTTTAGATAATGCGACAATTTTAGTAGAAGAAGGATTGATCAAAGCTGTTGGTCTGGACGTGGAGATCCCGGCAGAAGCAGAGGTCATTGATTTAAGCGGAAAATGGGTAACTCCGGGATTTATCGATGCACACTGTCATTTTTCTGCGATGAGTGAACCGAGAACAAAGGGTATGGGCGATGACGGTAATGAAGTGACAAATCCCGTGACTGCACATATCCGTATTATTGATGCGCTGAATCCGTTCGGTATCGCATATGAGCCGGTTCGCAAGGCTGGTTTTACCACATGTTATACGATGCCGGGATCTGCCAACGTGATTGGCGGTACAGGTATTGCATTCAAATTGAAAGATGGAAGATGCATTGAGGATATCATCATTCCGGGAACTGAAATGATGAAGATGGCTCTTGGTGAAAATCCGAAGGGTGCATATGGCGGTCAGAAAAAGATGCCGATGACCCGTATGGGAACAGGAGCAGTTCTTCGTGAGGCACTGTTTGAGGCAAAGCAGTATTCAGATGAACTTCTGAATGAAAAAGAGGATAAGAAGGTAAAAAGAAACTTCAAATTAGAAGCTCTGGTTCCGGTTGTTCGCGGTGAGATGCGCTGCAGA
>JAZRLX010000087.1:0-4332 GCA_045647085.1 Pilosibacter sp. | reverse complement strand
AGATACAGAGAAATGGGCTCCGGATTTCGGTCCGGCAGAGATGCATCCGACAGCCGGTGTTACAGCGATCGGTGCCAGAATGCCGCTTGTAGCATTCAACGTAAACCTTGGTACAGACAACCTTGAGATCGCAAACGAGATTGCAAGAAGAATCCGCCACATCAACGGTGGTTACCGTTTCATCAAAGCAATCGGTATCATGCTTGAGGACAGAAACATCGCTCAGGTTTCCATGAACCTTACAAACTACGAGAAGACAGCTGTTTATCGTGCGTTTGGGGCAGTTAAGATGGAAGCCAGACGTTACGGCGTTCCGGTACTTGAGTCTGAGATCGTTGGTCTTCTTCCGATGCAGGCACTTGTTGACTGTGCAGAGTACTACCTCCAGGTAGCAAACTTCGATCCGGCACAGGTTATGGAAAACCGTCTTCTTGAGGAGAACTAATCATGGCAAATTTAAAAGATTTAACAGTTGAACAGTTTATCGATGTAACTGCATCCGATGCTCCGGCACCGGGTGGCGGAAGCGTATCTGCATTAGCAGGCAGCCTTGGCGTAGCACTTGCAGAGATGGTTGCAAATCTTACAATCGGCAAAGCAAAATATGCTGAAGTTGAGGATGAGATGAAAGAGCTGGCAGCAGCTGCAGCAGAGATCAGAGTTGAGCTCACAGCAGCGATCCAGAAAGATACAGAGTCCTTCAATCTGTACATGGATGCACTGAAGCTTCCGAAAGAGACTGACGAAGAGAAGGCTGTAAGAAGAGAAGCAATGCAGAACGGTCTTAAAGAGGCGGCAAAAGTTCCGCTTGCAGTAGCAGAGACAGCAGTTAAGATCTTCCCGATCGCAAAAGCAGTTGTAGCAAAAGGCAATACCAATGCTGTAACAGACGGTCTTGTAGCTTCCATGATGGCAAGAACAGCAGTCCTTGGCGCTTTATTAAACGTAAAGATCAATCTTGGTTCCATCAAGGATGAGGCTTTTGTTGCTGAGCTTGCTGCAAAGGTTGCTGAGCTTGAGGCACAGGCAGCAGCTTGCGAGAAAGAGATCCTTGCAAGTGACGAGCTTTCTGCATCTTTTGTGAAATAAATAATTGATTACGATAAGAGAGCCATACACTTCCCGGGTTTGGGGAAATGTATGGCTCTTTGTTTGTTTATAATCGCTTATTTTAAATTATCCGGTCCAAAACCAAGCGGCAACAATTCTTTTAATGTATGAATGGAGTAGTTTTCCTCATCCATTGCAATAATGATCTTGAATGTTTCCGGATTGCAAAACTCCATCATGACCTGGCGGCAGACTCCACACGGAGCTGCGTAGGAAGTAGGAATTCCGTCTTTGCCTCCGACGACACAGATGGCTTCAAAGTCACGCTCTCCTTCATAAACAGCCCGGAAGAAAGCCGTACGCTCTGCACAGTTTGTTGGACCATACGCGGCATTTTCAATGTTACAGCCCGGATAGATTTTTCCATCTTTTGTCAGGAGAGCTGCACCTACTTGAAAATGTGAGTAAGGAGTGTAGGCACGTTTCATAGCGGAAAGTGCTTCGCGGATCAGTTGTTTTGGATCGAAGTTGTATGCAGAATCTTTCATAATGCATGCCTCCTTAACGAATGATCGTTCCCTCCCATTCTCTTGGGATCGGAACACCCATGATGTCAGCGATGGTTGGAGCCAGATCCAGGATGCTGACATCCGAAAGTTGTTTTCCAGGTTCAAAACGATCTCCGATAAAGAAGGTCGGGATCGTCATGTCTTCCTTCATCTGTGTACCGTGCAGTCGATCATGACCGCCGTGGTCAGCAGTGATGATCAATGTATAGTTGTCCCCGTTCTTTTCACGGACCTCTTGGATCGCTTCATACACACGCTTAACATTTTCAATCGCTACATGAATATATCCCAGATACGGTTCACTCATCCAGCCATTGTCATGACCGCCTTTTTCATCCGTTTCCACCTGATAGAGGAAAATGAAGTCAGGCTGGTCCTCACGAATACGTTTTAATGCCAGTTCTGTCAGTTTGTTGTCGGTATCGTCTTCTCCGCGCGCACAGATATATCCGGAACGTATCAGAGACTTTGGCTGACCGATATCACGGAGCGGTTCCCATCCGTAATACATATCGGATACGCCGCCCATCAAACGAATCTGTTCGAAAAGTCCGGATACCGGACGTACCATCGGAACATACGTATTAGAAAGGATACCGTGTCGCTCCGGCGGAACGCTGTGGAACATAGACATATGGCATGGAAGTGTGCTGGACGGAAATACACTTCGGCTTTCCAGACAATAGGAACCAAGTTCCATCATTTTATGAATAAATGGGTTTCCGCATGACAGGAAACCATCTGGTCTCATACCGTCGATACACATGAGAATTACTTTTTCTTTCATGATAGGACACCTTCTTTATGTTTATTTTCTTACTATTATTTTATCAGAGTGGGAAATGAACGTCAATTCCGGTTCGTAGTGTTTAGAAAGTTTATAAAAAGTTTATTAGCACTCCGCTGAAATGAGTGCTAAAAACATTGACTTTTCCTGTATCTGGTATTAAAATATGTGTTGTTGCAGACCGGTATGGTTGCAATTAAGTTGAAAATATCTGCAGATCGCAGGAAACAATATAAGGAGAGATTTTACTATGGCAAAGACAGGAAGCCTTTCTATCAACAGCGAGAATATTTTCCCGATCATTAAAAAATGGTTATATTCTGATCATGATATTTTTTACCGTGAGTTAGTCAGCAACGGTTGTGATGCGATCACAAAACTGAAAAAGCTGGCACTGATGGGTGAGTATGAAGAGCCGGAAAATCCGGAGTATAAAGTTCTTGTAACGGTAAATCCGAAAGAAAAAATCATCAAGATCGAAGACAACGGCCTTGGCATGACAGAAGAGGAAGTGGAGGAGTACATCAATCAGATCGCTTTCTCCGGTGCTCAGGATTTCCTGAACAAATACAAAGATAAGGCCGGCGAAGACCAGATCATCGGTCATTTCGGTCTTGGATTCTATTCTGCATTTATGGTGGCTGATCGTGTAGAAATTCATACATTATCTTATAAAGATGGTGCAAAGGCAGTGCACTGGGTATCTGAAGGCGGTACAGAGTTCGAGATGACGGACGGGGACAAGGAGAGTCACGGTACGGTGATCACTCTTTATTTAAATGAGGACAGCACAGAGTTCGCCAACGAGTTCCGTGCACGTGAAGTTCTTCAGAAATACTGTGCATTTATGCCGGTAGAGATTTTTGTGAACGATGAGACCAGAGAGCCGATGCTGGAAACGATCGAGGCAGAGGAACTTCTGGAAAGCGATGTGATCGTTGAGACAATTCTGGAGGATGAAGTTCAGAAATATAAAATTGAGCAGCGTCCGGTTCCGGTCAACGATACAAAACCGCTCTGGAACAAACATCCGAATGAGTGTACAGAGGAAGAGTACAAAGATTTTTATAGAAAAGTATTCCAGGATTACAAGGAACCGCTGTTCTGGATCCACCTGAACATGGATTATCCGTTCAATTTAAAGGGTATCCTCTACTTCCCGAAAATCAACATGGAATACGAGAGCATTGAAGGTAAGATCAAACTGTTCAACAACCAAGTGTTCATCGCAGATAATATTAAAGAAGTAATTCCGGAGTTCTTAATGCTCTTAAAAGGTACCATTGATTGTCCGGATCTTCCGCTCAATGTATCCAGAAGTGCGCTTCAGAACGATGGTTTCGTGAAGAAGATCTCTGATTACATTACAAAGAAGGTTGCAGATAAGCTTTCCGGTATGTGCAAGACAGACCGTGAAGTTTATGAGAAATACTGGGATGATATCAATCCGTTCATCAAATTCGGATGTCTGAAGGATGAAAAATTTGCCGACAAGATGAATGATTATATTATCTTCAAGAATCTGGAAGACAAGTACCTGACATTAAAGGATTATCTTGAGAATGCAAAAGAGAAGAATCACGAAAATCAGGTGTTCTATGTGACAGATGCAATGGAGCAGAGCCAGTACATCAACATGTTCAAAGAGGCAGAGTTAGATGCGGTGTATCTGACACAGGCGATCGACAATCCGTTCATGAGCCAGTTAGAGTACAAGAATGAAGGTGTGAAATTCCAGCGCATCGATGCGGATGTAAATGATATTTTCAAAGAGGCTGATGCGGCTGCCGATGAAGAAGTGAAAGCATCCCTGAGTGAGATCTTTAAAGCTGCATTGGGAATGGAGCAGCTGGAAGTAAAGGTTGAGAATCTGAAAAATGTCGGTCTCGCTTCTATGATCACAGTTTCCGAGGAGAGCAGACGTAT
>JAZRLX010000086.1:0-5157 GCA_045647085.1 Pilosibacter sp. | reverse complement strand
AACCAGTAGATCTGCAATCGCCGGACCAAGTGTGGACTGGGAAATATCAAATACGAGGAACATCACAACTGCAAAGATCGGAATACCAAGGAACTTATTAGTAAGGATGTCATCGATTTTATCATGGAAGTTTGTGTCCTTTGTAAGAACCTTACGGGACTCAACTTCTTTTACTACTTTATTTACAAATTCGAATCGCTTTCTGTCAGCTGCTTTTACTGCTTCTTTGTTTGTAAGATCCACATCTCCCTGAGCATACGGAGCTTTCTGCTCTTTGCCCTTTAAGGATACTGCAACCTTCACTACTTCTGCAAGCCCTTTATCGCTGCCGGATGTGGAAACTGTCTTCACAACCGGACAGTTTAATAACTTAGAAAGCTGATCTGCATCGATCTCGGTCTCTTTCTTCTCGTTGACATCACTCTTGTTCAGAGCAACTACAACCGGAATACCGAGCTCTAAAAGCTGAGTTGTGAAGAATAAGCTGCGACTCAAGTTTGTGGCATCGACGATATTGATGATCGCGTCCGGATGCTCATTCTTTACATAACTGCTGGTAACGCTTTCTTCGGAAGTAAATGGAGACATGGAATATGCGCCCGGTAAGTCAACGGCAACCAGATCCTCACTTCCATTATAGTAATTCTTTTTGATCGGACTTTCTTTCTTATCAACGGTTACGCCGGCCCAGTTACCAACCTTCTCACTTCTTCCGGTGAGAGCGTTGTACATGGTGGTCTTGCCACTGTTCGGATTACCGGTTAAAGCAATTCTCATTTTGTTTTCCTCCCTGTATTTCTAATATCTCCGGCTGCTGTTGGAAGCAGCCTTATATTACTTCCTTCGAATTATATATAACTAACTTTAGATAGTTTTGACTAACTTATTTTCAAAATATATGTGGTGATTTCTCACCACATATACGAATTATTCTTTAAATCAAAATTGCTTCAGCAAGCTGGTTGTCGATGTTGTATCTGCCATCTTTGATGGAAACCACGCAACCACTCTTTTTTCTGGAAACCACTGTGATCGGTTCACCGCTGTAGCAGCCCAAGGAGAAAAGGAACGCATCCAGTTCTTCATCATCTGTTACAATCTCTTTGACGATATACTCTTCGCCGAGCTGTGCATCTAATAAAGTCATCATATCCTCCCTCATATCTCTATCAATTAATTAGTTTTAGCTAACTGCAAGCATAGATTAGCATCGACTAACTATTTTGTCAAGATGTTTCTCATTTTTTTCCAAATTATTTTAATGCCAGGCTGCTGTTTAATAACATGGTACTATAAAGGAATAACACATCCTGATCACTAAACTCCACAAACTGTCCCAACATCGCACTGTTTACATAGCGGATATCCAGAATCGTGATCTTCTCATAGGCTTTCGCCAGAAGCGGAACTAAGCTGCTTCCAAAAGAATCACGGAACACGATCAGCTCTTCCCCATTGTCCACATGCGGATTTTCGATTGTCAGGATCGGTCGGGTTCCTGAAAGGAACATCTCATACGGATCTTTCCCTTCCGCCTTTTCAAGATCATACATCGGAATTTCCACCGGTTTTCCGGTCTCATAGCTGAATACCTTACAGTCTTCCAACATTTCACTGGTCAGATAATTCAAAGTGTCCGGCTCCATCGGAAGCGCTGCCTGACCGTAATATACACCGTAGAAAGGAATCTCAAGTTCGATTCTCTGGTATTCCTGCTCTGTTGCCTCTGCTCCCATGGAACCAAGTAAATAATCTGCAAGCTCCTCCAGATTCTCCTGTCTCCAGTGAGTATCTGTGAAATAATAATCTTCCAATTTCAGATGTTCTGTCAGATCAATCGGAGTCATATATTCGGTCTTTTCCTCCATATAGCCGATCAGTTCCTCATACTCCAGAGACAAGTATCCATTCTGCTCCGCCAGGAAATAGTTCTTATCCGGAACAATGGCAAAATAAATGTCTTCTGCATCTTGTAAATAGGTCTCATACAGATACTGAAAACGGTTGGCCGCATGATCCAACATCGGCTTACTAAGGGGATATTCCATCTTCGATGCATAGCCATCCGCAATGTAAATATCATTATTATCCTTCTGACCCCAAACATTAAATACGATTCTTGCCTTTAATTTTCGGAACAGATCACGGAACGGAAACTGATCCAGCGTATATGCTTCAAAATCTTCCATAAAGGATCCGTCCATCATGGTTTCCACTGAAAATTTAGGAAGCTTCGCAAGCTCACGTCTCTCGCTGTCAGAAAAAGCATCTGTTTCCTTTGTCCACGCAAACACAGAAAATCCAAATAAAACTGCCGCCATCACGGAAGTCACAACCACTGATTTTTTCTTCATCTCATGACCTCCCGACTAAAATCTAAAATATAAGAACGGGTTGAAGGAACCGTCCACCAGGTAAGCAGTTACAACCAGCAGTAGAACAACTAACACGATCGGCTCTGCTGTATCTACGATGGCTTTTCCAACCCTTGTTTCCTGCATTCTGCATACAAGTTTCTTCGGGATTGGTGTTGCTCCGACCATAGCCACAAGGAAAATCACCAAATAGCTTCTCATATAATACAGTGTCTCAGCCGATGTCAGTGCTGTATTTCCAAGGCCAAACATGGATGCAATGTAGGTTCCTGCTTCAGAAATATCCGTTGCATTGAACAAGACAAAACTGATCATGACAATGACCATCACATACACATGGCGCATGATCTGAGCCGCCAATCCTTTGGACTGTTCCAGCTGTTTAAGAAGCCACATTTTCTCGATGACAAGAATGACCGCAAATCCCAGTCCCCATGCAATAAAATTCCATGCAGCTCCATGCCAGAAACCGGTTAAAAACCATACTACGAAAATATTAACGAACCAGCGTCCCTTTGGAACACGGTTGCCGCCAAGCGGAATATACACATAGTCACGGAACCAGCTGCTGAGTGAAATGTGCCAGCGTCTCCAGAACTCTGTAATACTCTTGGAAATATACGGATAGTTGAAGTTGTCCATAAAGTCGAATCCAAACATCTTGCCCAGACCGACTGCCATATCACTGTATCCGGAGAAATCAAAATAAATATGAAGCGTAAACGCTGCTGCATAAATCCAGTAAAACAGCACCGCCTTGTCATTAGAGGCACGGAAAATATCACACAGCTCTCCAAGGGTGTTGGCGATCAAAACCTTTTTGGCAAGACCAAGTACAAAAGTACGGATGCCAAGCGCCACATGGTCAAAGCTGTGAGTTCTGGATTCCAGCTGTTTTGCCACATCTGCATATCGCACAATCGGGCCTGCTACCAGCTGTGGGAACATGGAGGCGTAGGCAGAAAAATCTACCGGATTCTTCTGAGCCGGAACCTCACCACGGTACACATCCACAATATAACTCATGATCTGGAATGTATAAAAACTGATACCGATCGGGAACACATCTGCAAACTTAAAATAGATCAGCGTCAGGACATTCATTCCCAACGCTGCTCCTAATAACCATTTACCGATTTTTTGTTCCCGGTATTTCCCGACTAAGAGGCCCCATATATAACCCGCTGCAAGCATGATCATCATCAGCCAGAGAAAGTTCACGCCTCCCCAGCCGTAAAAGAATAAGCTGGAAAGTAATAAAACAAAATTTTTAAACTTTCTCGGTGTCACAAGATATAAGATCAGTACACACGGTAAAAAATAATATAAGAAAGAAATACTGGAAAATAACATATCTTTGAATTACTGCTCAAGGCTCTTCGGGCACATTACGAAGAATACTTTATCCTCTGCTGTGCCTGCCACTGTTTCCTCTGCTTCTGTACAGATGTTCCATCTCGGATCTGCATTCTTTGTAAGAACTTCGATCAGAGCCTCTGCGCTCTCTGCATCCGGCATATCAAATACGTAACCTACGAACGGGATTGTACCGATCATCGGAGCGAACATTACAGCTTCTTCAAAGCCCTTGATCTCAGCTTCGCCGAAGCCCATCATGTAACCTTCTTCCACCGGCATTGCACCGCCCTGGAATAAGATCGCTTCATTTGTGAGGATACCCTCAGCAAGCTCCTGTGCAGTAGCCTCAGAATTCTCAGCTACGCGATCTTCAAAATCAAATAAAAGTGTCTCACCAAGAGTTTCCGGTGCCTTTCTTGTTGTCTCTTCTACAGTTGTCTCTGCCGGAGTTGTCTGTGTTGCTGCTCCGCCTCCACATGCTGTAAGAGATGCCATCATCGCTCCTGCTAATACTACACTTAATAATTTTTTCATTTAAAATCTCCTTAATTCATTCAAAAATAAAACTGTACCGACAGTACCCTTCTCGAGCACTGCCAGCACAGTATAGCACACCTTCTGCTTAAGATTCAATAGCAGAATCCTTTCGATAACTTACAATCTGTTTACGAAATATCAAAATTTCTGTGAAACTATCCCTTGAAAAACAAAAAAACTCCCATGACATAATGCCATGGGAGTTCAGTTTCACTAAAATTAGTTTGCTCTTCCGAGGTACTCTTCAGAACGTGTATCGATCTTAACTCTGTCACCGATGTTAACGAATAACGGAACGGAGATCTGAGCGCCTGTCTCAACGATAGCCGGTTTTGTAGCACCTGTAGCTGTATCGCCTTTGAAGCCCGGCTCTGTATCTGTGATCTCGAGCTCTACGAATAACGGCGGCTCAACGGAGAATACTTTACCGTTGTAGGAACATACCTTAACAACTTCGTTCTCTTTAACGAACTTTAATGCATCGCCAACAACATCTTTTGCAAGAGCGATCTGCTCGAATGTGTTCATATCCATGAAGTTGTCTAACTCGCCATCGTTGTATAAGAACTGCATGTCTACGCGGTCGATTCTTGCAGCCGGGAATTTCTCTGTCGGACGGAATGTTTTCTCAACAACACCACCGTTGATTACGTTTCTAAGTTTTGTTCTAACGAAAGCAGCACCCTTACCCGGTTTTACGTGCTGGAATTCCATGATCTGCATTACCTGACCTTCGATTTCCAGAGTTACGCCATTTCTAAAATCACCTGCTGATACCATAAATGATATTCCTCCTTAAAAGCTATTTCTCTCATAGTTAAAATTGAACATTATAGCTGATTCTATCCTATTCTATACTATAATCGAAGTGTTTTCAACACTTTTT
>JAZRLX010000085.1:0-4530 GCA_045647085.1 Pilosibacter sp. | reverse complement strand
CCGTTATTTACAGTATTGTTTATTTCCTGTCTGTTACAGAACCTGGGTTATACTTGTTTCGATCAGACATTCAACTATTACATCCGCGATCAGTTTAACTTCTCCTCCGGCTATAACGGAATCCTGAAGGGAATCATGGGTGTTATCACAATGGTTGCCAATATGTCCATCTGTATCTGGCTGATCAGAAAGACAGACATCCGCAAATCTGTTATTGGCGTACTTGCGATCTGTTCCGCAGCAATGTTTGGTGTTATCTGGTTTGAAGATATCGTTCCGTTTATTATCGTATTCGTTATTTTCTTTGCATTTAACTCCATCAGCCTTCCGCTTCTCCAGGATCTGGTTGCCAGCGGCGGCCGTGAGGATCAGAACAGCCTGATCATGGGCTTCTATAATGCGATGAAGTCTCTGGGCGGAATTATCGGTGCTCTGTTCGCAGGTTTACTCTACACAGTAAATCCGAAGCTTCCGTTTACATTTGGATTCATCTCCTTTGTTCTGGCAACAGTATTAGCGATTGTATACAACAAATTCAGCCCGCGCAAAGCGAAATAAATAAAAAAGACTTGCACATGAAGATGCAAGTCTTTTTTGTTTGTATGAAGTTATTTCATCAACTCTTCCCATGCAGCAAGATATTCTTCTTTGTTTGCATAGACCGGAGTAAAATTCTGTTTGATCTCCAGAGCCTTTTCTGCTCCGTTTGCAAGAAGATCGATGGCTGTCATCGCCATTGCTTTCGCTGCTACCAGATACAGCATCTCACGATCCTGGATCGCGTAGCTGGAACCGTGTTCTACACCAACGGCACCGCCTACATACGGATGGATACCCGGAACCAGGTGCTGGATATCGCCGTAGTCGGAAGAACCTGTTCCATGGGCAGAATAACCAACATTTTCAGCTCCAATGAGTTCTGCACAGTTTGCAGCGAACAGTTCGTTCATCTGTTCATTGTTGATTCTAGGCATATAACCCGGAATATCAATGATCTCAACCTCTGCGCCAACTGCCATCGCACCTGCTTCAAAAGAGCGGTTTACTTTCTTAGAAGCATCGAGAACGCTGGCCATAGTTTTGCCGCGCACATAAGCTTCAATACGAACGTCGGCCGGAACGATATTTACAAGGTCGCCGCCTTTGGTAATGATCGGATGAACACGGATCGTATCTTCGTCACGGAAAGTTTCGCGGTTTGCATGGATTGCCATAAGACCGATCTGAGCAGCGTTGAGGGCATTGATTCCGTTGTGAGGAGCACCGCCTGCGTGAGCTTCTTTGCCGGTGTATTTTACAAATTTGCTTACGAAACCGGCAGAAGTACCTGCAGTTTTGCATGTTAAACCTGTCTGACCGTGGATCATTAAAGAAAGATCAACGTTGTCCAGATAACCGAGTTTGATCATTTCCTGCTTACCGCCCAGGAAGGAAATCGTTCCGTTGGCGCGGAGTTCGTTTCTCCACTCGATCTCAACACATTCCTCAGCCGGAACAGCCCAGAATTCGATATCGCCATCCAGTTCTTCCATAACACCGGAAGTCTTTAATGCGAGAGCAGCGCCAAATGTAGCGGCGATCTGAGCGAAATGACCGCAGGAGTGTGCAGCGCCTGTCTCAGGATCTGCATACGGATGATCCGGACAGACAACTGCGTCCAGCTCGCCCATAAGAGCCAGATTTACTTTGTGATCACGACCGGACATTTTTCCGATAATACCTGTCAATGCAATGCCGTCTTCATATGGCATTCCGATCTTTTCATCGATAAACTGCTTAACCTTAGCAGCTGTCTTATATTCTTTATATCCCAGCTCCGGCTCCTGAAAAATGCTGTCGCCGAGGGCCATAATTTCTTCTTTGTGGTCCTCAATCGCCTGACACACGCGTTCTTTTAAAATCTTTACATCCATGACAAAATCCTCCATTTTTTTGATTCACGATCATTGGAATCTTCCAATAAGTATATCATGGGGATATAAAAAAAGCTATTTATTTCCCACTGTGTAGAAAGAAATAAACAGCTTTTTGCCGGTTTTATACGCACTGCATATTTTTGGCGGTCTGGATCAATTCGGTCAATTGTCCGGCTTCATATGTGCAGCTGATCTGGAAAAGTGCATCAGACAGAAACTGCCGGATTTCTTTGGTCGACTGTTTTTGTGATGCGATTGCAATGGAACCGAGCAGGGTAAGAAGCTGCAGTTTCGCATCACGCAGAAGCTCTGAGGATTCTAATGTTTCTGCCATATCGTAGTCAGCAGTTCGCCCGCAAGGATATTGACAGGCTGCACAGTCCGGAGCCATCAGGGCCTTTTCTGTATGAAGGGTATGGATTACTTGTTTCACGGATGTCTCTAAATCTTCTGAAGGTTCCATCTCCGAATCTGTCCACATCGGGTCGTATGCAAGGGATAGCCCCCGGATCAGGGCCATTCCGGAACTATCAAGGAGTTCCTTGCTTTCAGAAGCTCTGGAAAGTCCGATCAGTGCGCCAAATAATTGTTGTCTCAATGGATGCATATTCTTCCTCCTGTACTTAGGATACGATGGTACCGTCGGTATCAATAGTAACAATCTTTACAGGAATGTCCTTTCCGCTGGCAGCCACTGCCTGCTGAACAGCCATGCCCATTCCACCACAGCATGGAACTGTCATACGAGTGACTGTAATCTCGCGGATATCATTCTGACGGAAGATTTCGGCCAGTTTTTCTGCATAATTAGCAGCATCAAGCTTAGGTCAACCGATCAGAGTCACATGGTCAGCAATGAAATCCTGATGGAAGTTTCCGTAAGCGTAAGCAGTACAGTCAGCTGCGATTAAAAGTTTGCATCCGTTGAAAAATGCAGCACGGATCGGAACCAGTTTGATCTGGATCGGCCACTGCTTGAGACAGGACGGTATCGGTTCCGCGTGTTCCACAGCATCATGAGAGGACTGATTTTTCATGGCTTCAAGTCTGCTCATAACGGCCTCGTGATCATAAGCTGCTGCTTCGCGTTCAATAATGGTGATTGCATCCGTCGGGCAGGCAGGGAGGCAGTCACCAAGTCCATCACAATAATCGTCCTTGATCAGGCGTGCTTTACCGTCGATCATCACGATTGCAGCCTCGTGGCAGGCAGATGCACATGCACCGCATCCATTACATTTTTCAGCATCAATATTTACAATTTTTCTAATCATTCAAAATACCTCCGTGGAAATTGTCAATTCTTGACTTTATGTGGCCATTATACTACAATAAAACAAGTCTGTATGTTGTAATTGCAACATAGGAATGAAGAAATTAATAAATGCAGGAGAGGAGAAGTCGACATGTCAAAAGAAGAAAAAGAGAGACAATTGCGTCGTGAACTGCGCCGGATCGAGCGGAAAAAGCAAGAGCGAATCCGTCAGTTGCTGATGAGCGGCCTGCTATGTGTGTCGGCTTTGATCATACTCGCAGCCGGAATTGTTCTATATAAAAATGTATTCCAGAAGAAACCGATTGATCCATCCACGATACAGGTTCCGGAATATGTGGATGTAAAACTCCTTACTCCGAATGAATATTCCAGACCGGAGCTTCCATTGGTGGAAGTAAAAGGAATTGTCGTTCATTACGTAGCAAATCCATGCAGTACCGCTCTGGAAAACCGCGATTATTTCGAATCACTGAAATATCAGGGAGGAAACAATGCGACATCTGTAAGCAGTCATTTTGTGATTGGTCTGGAAGGAGAAGTGATCCAGTGCGTTCCGTTAAATGAAGTGGCTTACGCTTCCAACAACAGAAATAGTGATACGATTTCGATCGAGTGCTGCCATCCGGACACATCCGGAAAATTTTATGACAGTACATACACATCTCTGGTAAATTTAAGTGCATATCTTTGTCGTGAGTTTGAATTGGAGGCAAAGGATGTGATCCGTCATTACGATGTAACAGGAAAAGCCTGCCCGAAATATTTTGTGGACCATGAAGAGAAGTGGGAGCAGTTCCATGAGGATGTGCAGGCGGCGTTGGAGATTATTAAGTAAAGTTTGTATTTAGATTAGTAAAAATAAATAATAAGTATCTGTAGAAAATCCCGTACTATCTCAAAATACGGCTGTCTACCTTTGCTTCACTTCGTTTTATTCACCCTTACGCCGATCGCGATAAGGTCGTTTGCAATCTCTGTAAGGGCGCAAAACTTGTGAAGCTCAGTCGTCCAGCCTATCATTTGAGATATGTACGGGATTTCCTATCAGATACTGCTTTTATTATATTTACAAATTTAAATGCGACAATTTGCTTATTATTGCCAGTAACTGTAAAGAGTTGCAATTATTGATATTTAGTTAAGCCAGCTTGGCTATAAAAAAGTCCCAGGGTGATAGGTGTTTTCAAGAAGGACCATAGAATTACGTCGGTACTTGGCGCTGTAGCGCCTTAGTACCGTTAGGTATATTCTCTGAGCGAAAGCGTGTCCGCTTGAAAATCCCTGTCACCCTGGGACTCTTTATTACCAAGTTGACTCAACTAAATATTTACTTACAAC
>JAZRLX010000084.1:0-12128 GCA_045647085.1 Pilosibacter sp. | reverse complement strand
CGTGTGGCGATTGCTCGTGCTTTGGCAAAGAATCCCAAATTGCTTCTTTGTGATGAACCGACAGGTGCTCTCGATTATGTGACCGGAAAACAGATTTTAAAATTATTACAGGATACATGTCGTCAGGAAGGAATGACCGTTGTTGTAATTACACACAATACGGCATTGACTCCGATGGCAGACCGTGTGATTCGGGTGAAAAATGGAAAAGTTGCTTCCATGGAACTGAATGAGCATCCGACACCGGTGGAGGAGATCGAATGGTAGGAAAAGGAAGAAAGAATCGTCTGCTTACGGATGCACTTCGTGAAGTGTGGAATACCCGCAGCCGCTTTTTCTCGATTTTAATTTTATCTGCGTTAGCGGTTGCGTTTCTTTCCGGAATTAAGATCACGGCTCCCGATATGCAGTATACAGCCGATAAGTATTATGATGGTCAGAATGTCATGGATGGTTATGTACTGTCTACCTTGGGTTTGGTCGATGATGATATTGATGCATTAAAGACTGTAGACGGAATTCAAGATGTAGAGGGAGGCTACACGCTGGATGCGAAAGCGTTGGACGGTGTTGTGATCGTGCGTTCCATACCGGAGCGCATGAATATGCTGGAACTGTTGGACGGAAGGTTGCCTGAAGCAGCAAATGAATGTGTGACAGAAGAAAATCTTCTGATACAGTTGGGCGTCCGGATTGGAGACCGTTTACCGTTTGTGGTAGACGAGGATAATGAGGATGCACTGGAAACATTTGACTATACGATCGTCGGTACGGTGAAAAGCCCGTTGTATATGGGACCGGACCGTGGAACTTCCTCTCTTGGAACCGGTTCTGTCGATGGTTTTGTGTATATACCGAAAGATAGTTTCACTTTAGATTATTATTCCGTTGCATTTTTTACAGCAGATGATTTGATGGAACTTAATACTTACAGTGATGAGTATGATGATCGGATCGATGCCCTGATCGACAGCATGGAATCTTTTGCGGATGAACGAGCGGTTCTTCGAAGAGAAAATCTTGTAGCAGATGCACAGGAAGAGATTGACGATGCATGGGCGGAACTGAACGATGTTAAGGTTGATGTAGAAGAAGAACTTGCAGATGCATGGCAGGAACTTCTGGATGGACGTCAAGAGCTGGATGACGGCTGGAAAGAGTATTATGACGGTATTCAAGAACTGGAAGATTCAATAGTTGAAGCGAATCAGGAAATTGCAGACGGTGAGAAAGAACTTGCAGATGCGCTGATCGAGCTAAATGATGCAGAAGTGAAACTTGCAGATGGACGAAAAGAGCTGGATGATGGCTGGAAAGATTATGAAGAAGGTGTTGCTGAGTACTATGACGGATATCAGGAATATCTGGATGGTAAGGCAGAATACGAAGATGGTCTGAAAGAATACCAGGATGGTCAGAAGGAGATTAAAAAGGGTAAAAAAGAACTGGCAGCTGCGAAAACGACGCTGGAGGCAAGTGAAGCAGAGTTTGCACAGGGAAAAGCGCAGTTTGATCAGGTTGCAGGGGCAATCTGGATGATCGCCAGTGGTTCCAACTGTGGATATCAATCTCCGGATGGATTGATCGCCGGTGCAGCAGCCGGAGATCCGATCGCATCCATGGTCATTGAACAGTCATTGACATACCTGCCATTCATTCCAATGGATTCTGCCATGGTGGTTGAAAGTTACCAGGGGCTCCAGATCGGACGGGCTCAGCTGGATCAGGGATGGAAGGAATACTATAGCGGTAAAGAGGAACTGGAAGACGGATCTGAGGAACTGGTTCTTGCTAAAAATAAACTGGCAGACGCGAAGGCAGAATTGACAGATGCAGAGGAAGAGCTTGCAGAAGGTAAGAAAGAACTGGATGAAGCATTGACTATGCTGTTAGAGGCAGAAGAGGAGCTGAAGATCGGTCGTGAAGATCTGGATCATGGATGGACAGAATATTACGATGGATTGGAAGAACTTGCGGATGCACGTGTTACATTAAAAGAAGAAGTGGCTGATGCTGAGATTGAACTTGCAGATGCTCTCGTAGAATTAAATGACGGAGAGCAGGAATATGCGGATGGTCTTGTCGAATATGAAGATGGTAAACAGGAAGCAGCAGAGGAAATCGCGGATGCAGAAGTGAAATTGGCGGATGCGCAGGCAGAATTGGATGATATCGATGAGTGTGAATGGTATGTTCTCAGTCGCAAGACCAATGTCGGAATTGCAAGTTATGGACAGGATTCGCAGAGGATCAGCAATCTGGCAGATGTGTTCCCGATCATTTTCTTCCTTGTTGCAGCGCTTGCTTGTCTGACCACCATGACAAGAATGGTAGAAGAGCAGCGTACCCAGATCGGTTCTATGAAAGCTCTTGGTTTCAGTTATGTGGCAATCAGTGTAAAGTATATTGGTTATGCGTTTGCGGCTAGTTTCATTGGCGGAATCCTCGGATTGCAGGTTGGAAAATTGATCCCGCTTGTTATTGCCAATGCATTCAATATTATGTATGTGATGCCGTCGTTGGAATTTATGTTCCAGCCATTTGTGAGTGTTACGGCAGTTTTTGCGGCAGTCCTTTGTACAACAGGTGCAGCCTTGTGGGCATGTGGTTCCACTTTGGCAGCGGCTCCTGCAGCTCTTATGCGGCCAAAGGCACCGCGAGCCGGAAAACGCGTATTTCTGGAATACATCGGGCCGTTATGGAGAAGTTTGAACTTCACGTGGAAGGTAACTATGCGAAATCTGCTTCGTTATAAACGTCGATTCTGGATGACTGTGATCGGTATCGGTGGCTGTACAGCGCTGATCGTGACTGGTTTCGGTCTTCACAATTCCATTTTCGAGATCTTGGATAAACAGTTTGATGAGATCTTGCTGTATGATGTGGCAGTGGGATTGGAAGAAGAGATTGATGAGGATGTGCGCCGGGATATTTATCAGTATCTGGATGACACTACGGAAATTGATCGTTGGCTGATATGTTATAACGAAATGGTAGACAGTTCAAGTGAAACGGCGGTGGAGAATGGTGTAACGATTGTAGCTGTAAATGGCAAAGAAGAGTTAGATTCCTTTGTTAGTCTGAGACATCGTCTCAATTCTGAGGAAGTAATATGGCCGGATGAGGGTGTTATTATCACAGAAAAATTATCAGAACTGTTAGATCTGAAAATCGGAGATGAGATCACACTTGACGGCGATCGACGAGTGGATGTTCCGATCATCGATATTACAGAGAATTATACACAGCATTATATCTATATGACCAAAGAGTATTATGAAACTGTGTTCGATACAGAAGCTGAAGATAATGTAGCATTTCTTGCATATTCCGATGAGGGAATCGATGCTTCTGCGGAGGATGAAATTTCTCAGAAAATCTCAACAACGATGATGGAGATGGAAGGTGTTGCAACATTTTCACGTATCGCATCCCTTCGAGAAACATTTACAGAAAGTATGGTCAGCATCGATTACGCAGTGGTTATTGTCATTGTGGCAGCAGCTGTGCTGGCATTTGTCGTATTGTATAACTTGACGAACATCAATATCACGGAGCGAACAAGAGAACTGGCAACTCTGAAAGTATTGGGATTTTATGATGGAGAGACGTCTGCATACGTATACAGAGAAAACATTTTCCTGACCATCTTCGGTATTATGATGGGATTGGTTATGGGAAGATTCCTTCACAGTTGGCTGATCCTGACTGTAGAAGTTAATCAGGTTATGTTCGGACGTACAGCGCCGATGTATGCCTACGTATATGCTGCAGTCCTTACGGTTCTGTTCTCAGCCATTGTAAATGTAGTTGCACACTTTAAACTGAAAAAAGTAGATATGGTCGAAAGTTTAAAGACAGTAGAGTAATGTATTTTTGACTTTGTATAGTATTTATGGTATCATAGTATAGTAATAGTTTCGTATTAACATGAAGGAGGTATTTTATGCCATACGTAGATGAAATTGGTTTACAGTATCACTTAAATATAAAACCGGGAGATGTTGGCAAATATGTGATCTTACCTGGTGATCCGAAACGATGTGCCAAGATCGCAAAATACTTTGACGATCCGCAGCTGATCGCAGATAACCGTGAATATGTGACATATACCGGATATTTAGATGGTGAAAAGGTGAGTGTTACATCCACCGGTATTGGCGGTCCGTCCGCATCGATCGCATTGGAAGAACTTGTAAAATGCGGCGCGGAGACATTTGTTCGTGTCGGAACTTGCGGCGGTATGGATATCAATGTAAAAGGCGGAGATATCATTGTTGCAACCGGTGCGATCCGTATGGAAGGAACTTCAAAGGAATACGCTCCGATCGAGTTTCCTGCAGTAGCAGATATTGATATTGTCAATGCGCTCAGACAGGCGGCAGGAAATCTTGGATATCCGTACCATACTGGTGTGGTTCAGTGTAAAGATTCTTTCTATGGACAGCACAATCCGGAATTGATGCCGGTAAGCTATGAATTGGAAAATAAATGGCAGGCGTGGCTGAAACTTGGATGCAAGGCATCTGAGATGGAATCTGCAGCACTGTTTATTGTTTCCAGTTTTCTTGGTGTGCGCTGTGGATCCTGTTTCCTCGCAGTGGGAAATCAGGAACGTGCGAAAGCAGGATTGGACAATCCGGTTGTTCATGACACCGAAGGAGCAATTAAAGTTGGTATTGAAGCATTACGTATTTTGATTCGTCAGGACAAAGAAAAAAATAAATAATGAGGTGCTTTATGACATACAGAGAAGTATTATCAAAGGTAGATCATACTTTATTAAAACAGCAGGCTACATGGGAACAGATCAAGCAGATCTGTGATGATGCAGCAGCATTTGGAACTGCATCGATCTGTATTCCGCCGTCTTATGTGAAAGCTTGTGTAGAGTATTTGGAGGGCAAAGTACCGGTTTGTACGGTCATTGGTTTTCCAAACGGCTACAATACTACAGCAGTAAAGGTGTTTGAAACTCAGGAAGCAGTGAAGGACGGAGCAGAAGAGATCGATATGGTCATCAATATCGGTTGGGTGAAAGATGGTCGTTACGATCTGGTTCTTGAAGAGATCAATGCGATCAAAGAGGCTTGCAGCGGAAAGTTGCTGAAGGTTATTATTGAAACCTGCCTGCTGACAGAAGAAGAAAAGATTCGCATGTGTCAGGTAGTGAATGAGTCCAACGCAGAATACATCAAGACCTCTACCGGATTTTCAACATCCGGAGCGACCTTTGATGATATTGCACTGATGAATGCCAATATGACAGAAGAAAAGATGATCAAAGCTGCCGGAGGAATCGCTGATTTTAATGATGCAGTGAAGTTTATCGGACTTGGTGCAGATCGTCTGGGTACCAGCCGACTGGCAGATCAGATTAAAAAAGGAGGAATGGATTTAGATGCAGAGATTTAATCGTGTGTTTGTTCTTGTAATTGATTCTCTCGGAATTGGTGAAATGCCGGATTCTGAAAAATTTGGAGATGTAGGCGTTAATACTTTAGGTCATATTGCTGAGAAGATGGAAGATTTCTATATTCCGAATATGCAGAGACTTGGTATTGCGAATCTTTGTGATCTGGACGGTCTTGCTCCGATCGAGAAGCCACAGGGATATTTTATGGAAATGTACGAGACCAGCAACGGTAAAGATACGATGACCGGTCATTGGGAGATGATGGGTATTCATACCACAAAACCATTCCAGACATTTACAGACACAGGATTCCCGCCGGAACTGATCGCAGAGCTTGAAAAACGCTGTGGACGTAAAGTTATCGGTAATAAGAGTGCCAGCGGTACAGAAATTCTGGATGAGCTTGCAGAAGAAGAGATCGCAACAGGAAATATGATCGTGTATACATCCGCAGACTCCGTTCTTCAGATTTGCGGTAACGAGGAAACATTCGGCCTTGAAGAGTTATACCGCTGCTGTGAGATCGCAAGAGAGATCACAATGAAAGAAGAGTGGTGTGTAGGTCGTGTTATTGCAAGACCGTATCTTGGAAAGAAGAAAGGTGAATTTGTTCGTACAAGCAATCGTCACGATTATGCGATCAAACCGACAGGAAATACAGCTCTTAACATCTTAAAAGATAACGGTTACGATGTGATCTCCGTTGGTAAGATCAATGATATCTTTGTGGGTGAGGGTATTACAGCAGCTCACAAATCTAAATCCTCTGTTCATGGAATGGAGCAGACAATTGAAATTGCAGGAAGTGATTTCCGCGGTGTTTGCTTCGTAAACCTGGTAGACTTTGATGCACTCTGGGGCCACAGAAGAAATCCGGTTGGATACGGTGAAGAATTAGAGAAATTTGATGAGAAGCTTGGCGTATTAATGTCTGAGCTTAAAAATGACGACCTTCTCATCATTACAGCTGATCATGGAAATGATCCGACATACACAGGCACTGATCACACAAGAGAGAAAGTTCCGTTCCTTGCTTACTCCAAAGCATTTGAGGGAAGCGGACTTCTTCCGGCAGTAAACAGCTTTGGTACGATCGGTGCTACAATCTTAGAGAACTTCGGCCTCGAGGCAGAAGAGCATATGATCGGTGAGTCCGTGCTGGGACAGTTGAAGTAAGTGGATATTTAATTGAGTCAACTTGGTGATAAAGAAGTCCCAGGCTGATAGGAATTTTCAAGCGGACCCGCTTTCGCTTAGAGAATTGCGTAACGGTACTAAGGCGCTAAAGCGCCAACGGAATTCTATGGTCCTTCTTGAAAACACCTGTCATCCTGGGACTATTTCATAGCCAAGTTTCCTTAATTAAATAGTAGCAACTGCACTGTGCTCAGGTACGGAGTATACTTGAGATGTGGGATTTATAAATTAATGTGTGTAATTAGACAACAAAAAAGCTCTTGATCACTCAAGAGCTTAAGTAGCGGAAGGGAGATTCGAACTCTCGACACTACGGGTATGAACCGTATGCTCTAGCCAACTGAGCTATTCCGCCATATAAGGAGCCTTTCATAAGAAAGGCAGTAGCGGAAGGGAGATTCGAACTCTCGACACTACGGGTATGAACCGTATGCTCTAGCCAACTGAGCTATTCCGCCATATAGAGTGGGGCCTACAGGGCTCGAACCTGTGACCCTCTGCTTGTAAGGCAGATGCTCTCCCAGCTGAGCTAAGACCCCGTAACTCTTGTCGTTTCGTGTTAATCACTTGCGACTTTGGTAGTATAACTTATCATTTATAAAATGTCAACACTTTTTTTATAAATATTTTTTTTCTTTTTTCTACAATATATGGTATAATAACGTAGAGTATACTACTGTAAGTATGTCGGGAGGCACTATGTATCAGTTTATTGTGAATCCCAGCGCAGGTGCCGGAAAAGGATACCGTATTTGGAAGCGTCTGGAGCGACAGCTTGAAAATGACAGCGAGGAATATCGCGTTTTCTTTACAGAACGTCAGGGGGATGCGGCGAATATCGCCAAAACTTTGACTGCTGATAAAGATGAGGCGAAGATTTTGGTTGTCGTTGGAGGAGAAGGAACGTACAATGAGGTTCTGAACGGTGTGTCTTTTAAAGGAATGATAACACTTGGTTATGTTCCGGCAGGATTCCGCAATGCGCTTTCCAAAGGATTTCAATCATATGTAAAAGTAAACGGACAGATAAAGCGGGTGCTTCACCCGAAGTATTATCGTATGATGAATTATGGTGTTCTGACAAGCGGAGGAGACGAGATCTTTAATCGAAGATTCGGAGGACGCTGCGGTATTGGTCTGGACGCGGCAATTTGTCATAATTTATTATGCTCTTCTGCCAGAACACAGATGAGCAGATTTCGTATGAATCGTATGCTGCAGTTCTGTATTGGTATGAAACAGCTGGCTCTGGCAAAACCTGTAAAGGGATACATTATCTTTGATCAGACGAAACGTGTGGAATTTAATCACCTGTATTTCGTGACATTCCATGTATGTGGAGAAGAACAGAAGAAAAAGAAGAATGTTTCAGAGCATTTAGATTCGGATAGTGGCAAGATGAAAGTTTATGTGGCAAACAGCTCGAAAAAGAGCAACATGGTACCAATCTTGAAAGATATCGTTATGGGTGTTCGAAAGAAAGAGCGAGGAGTTCGTGTGTACGAGTGCAATGAAGCTTCAGTACATTTGAGCAGACCGTTGGCTGTTCATGTTGATGGCGAGAGCTGTATGTGCCAGCAAGATATGGAGATTCGCTGTATTCCTAAGAGGATCCGTGTAATAGGATCATAAGGATACAGATGTACGATATATGGATCGGTAAGATTCAGGAGAGATGAGGGAGAAATTATGAGAATCGGTCAGGGATATGATGTACATCGACTGGTAGAGGGCAGAAAGCTGATTCTCGGAGGAGTGGAAATTCCTTATGAGAAAGGTCTTTTGGGCCATTCAGATGCAGATGTGATCGTACATGCGATCATGGACGCACTTCTTGGTGCGGCTGCACTTGGAGATATTGGTGAACATTTTCCGGATACAGATGAAAAATATAAGGGTATTTCCAGTATTGAACTTTTAAAATGTGTGGGTGGGCTTCTCGCTGAGAATGGTTTTATGATCGAGAATATCGATTCTACAATTATTGCTCAGAGACCGAAGTTATTGAATTATCGTCCGCAGATGATGGAAAATATTGCAGCAGCCCTTGGAATTGAGAAACATCAAGTCTGCGTGAAGGCGACCACAGAAGAAGGAATGGGATTTACCGGAACAGGAGAAGGTATTTCTGCACAGGCGATCTGCCTGCTTTCGACAGTTGCAGATTTTAATTTTGACGACAGAATGGGTCGTGATGGCGGCTGTGGCGGCTGCCCGGGCTGTAGACACGAGTAGATGAAAGTGGCTTGCATCTGTATCAGAGAAGTGGTAAGATGTGGGTAAGTTTGTTTTGATAAAGAATCTATTACATGAATATAAGGAGCAGGAGTATGAAAATTTTTAATACACTTACAAGAAAGAAGGAAGATTTTGTCCCATTTGTTCCGGGCAAAGTAAATATGTATACATGTGGTCCGACTGTCTATCATTTTGCACACATCGGTAACCTCAGAAGTTATATCATGGAAGACGTTTTAGAAAAGGTTCTTCGTTATTCCGGTTATGATGTGAAACGTGTTATGAACATCACAGACGTTGGCCACCTTTCTTCTGATGCAGATACAGGTGAAGATAAGATGCTGAAAGGTGCAAAGAGAGAGAATAAGACGATCATGGAGATCGCTCAGTTCTACACAGATGCATTCTTCTCTGATTGTGCAAAACTGAACATCAAAACACCGGATGTTGTTGAGCCGGCTACAAACTGTATCGACAGCTTTATCGAGATGATCGAGACACTTCTTGAGAAGGGATATGCTTATCAGGCAGGCGAAAACATCTACTTCGATACATCCAAGTTAGGCGATTATTATGTATTTGGCAATCACAGTGAAGAAGACCTGATGGTTGGTGTTCGTGATGACGTTACAGAAGATACAAATAAGAAGAATAAAAATGACTTCGTTCTCTGGTTCACAAAATCCAAGTTCGAAGATCAGGCATTAAAATGGGACAGCCCGTGGGGTGTTGGTTACCCGGGATGGCACATCGAGTGCTCTTGCATCAGCATGAAACATCTTGGTGAGTATATGGATATCCACTGTGGCGGTATCGACAACATGTTCCCGCACCACACAAACGAGATCGCACAGAGTGAAGCATATCTGGGCCACAAGTGGTGCAACTACTGGTTCCATGTACATCATTTAAATGATCAGTCCGGTAAGATGAGTAAGTCTAAAGGAGAGTTCCTGACAGTTTCCTTACTGGAGTCCAAGGGATACAATCCGCTGGCATACAGACTGTTCTGCTTACAGTCTCACTATAGAAGTCCGCTTGTATTCTCTTATGAGGCTCTTGATCAGGCAGAGGGTACTTATAAGAAACTGAAAAAACGTATCGCAAACCTGGATAAAGACGGTATTGTGGATGAGGCGGTTGTTGCAGAATACAAAGAGAAATTTGTTGAGGCAGTCGGAAACGATGTAAATACATCCATGGGTATTACTCTGCTCTATGATGTATTAAAGACTGAGCTGAACGGTGCGACAAAACGTGCGATCATCGACAGCTATGATTATGTTCTCAGCCTTGATCTTCTGAAGGAAGAAGTACAGGAAGAAGAGAGCGGTGTAGATGCAGAACTTGAGGCTTATGTACTTGCAAAGATCGAAGAGAGAAAAGCTGCTAAGAAAGCTAAAGATTTCGCTCTTGCCGATGCGATCCGCAATGAACTGTTAGAGCATGGCATTATCATTAAGGATACAAGAGAGGGCGTAAAATGGGAGAAAGCTTAAGCTTTTTTAAAGAGGCATTTCAGCTTGAGGAAGTTGATGCTGGGATGTACTCACCGTTGGTATTGGCTTACGTCGGAGATGCTGTTTATGAGATCATGATCCGTACGAAAGTCGTAAATGGCGGCAGTGTACAGGTCAATAAACTTCATAAACATTCTGCAGCACTGGTTAAGGCAGAAACGCAGGCAAAGATGGTCATGGCTCTTATGGAAGAATTCACGGAAGAAGAGATGGCAGTGTACAAGAGAGGCAGAAATGCGAAATCTTATACAATGGCGAAAAATGCTTCTATGAAAGATTATCGTATGGCGACCGGATTTGAAGCACTTGTAGGTTATTTATATCTTTCAGAGAACCATCAGAGATTGGTGGAACTGGTGAGCCATGGACTTACAAAGCTCGGGGAAATGGAGAAATAGAATGAGATACGAAGAATTAACAATAGAAGGACGTAACGCCGTTATGGAGGCATTTCGTTCCGGTAAGACCATCGACAAACTGTTCGTTCTGGATGGCTGTCAGGATGGTCCGGTAAAATCCATCGTTCGTGAAGCAAAGAAACACGATACAATCGTGAATTTCGTTGCAAAAGAGCGTCTGGATCAGCTTTCCGATACCGGTCATCATCAGGGTGTAATTGCTTTTGCTGCTGCATATGAGTATGCAGAGGTGGAGGATATCCTGAAGATCGCAGAAGAGAAGGGCGAACCGCCGTTTGTTTTCCTGTTAGATGGTATTGAAGATCCGCACAACCTTGGTGCGATCATCAGAACTGCGAACCTTGCAGGTGCTCACGGTGTGATCATTCCGAAGAGAAGAGCTGTTGGTTTGACTGCGACTGTAGCCAGAACATCTGCAGGCGCATTGAACTATACACCGGTTGCAAAGGTTACAAACATTGCAAACACGATTGAAGAACTGAAAGAGAAAGGTATGTGGTTCGTCTGTGCAGATATGGGCGGCGAAGTAATGTACCGCTTGAATCTGAAGGGTTCTATCGGTCTTGTCATTGGCAATGAGGGAGATGGAGTGAGCCGTCTTGTAAAAGAGAAATGTGATATGATCGCTTCCATTCCGATGAAGGGCGATATTGATTCTCTCAATGCTTCTGTTGCAGCAGGTGTATTGGCTTACGAGATCGTAAGACAGAGACTTGGTGCGAAATAGATAATAATGAATTTAAGGCGGATATCCGATGAGGTATCCGCCTTATTATATAATATTAAGCAGTTAATCTTCCAAGGTAAACACCTGGTACATATTTGACCAGGGATTGCCAATAATATAACTTGTGTAAACTCTGCCGGGTCGAACATTGATGCTGTAAGTGAGCAGCGGATTATTGACCGCACAGCCCGGACAGGAAGTTCCGGTAATGACCGCAAATACAAGCTGTGGAAGTTCATTAAAGGTTGAAACATTTATTTGAGAATTTGTAACAAAGAAAGTATAATTGCCTGAAGTCGCCTGTTTGAAAGAAGTTACTTCTTTATAACCAACACCGGCAAACACAATCTGATTATTGAATAGACGGACATCGTAGTTGGAACCATTGTAAGACATATTGGCGACGCGAATGCATCCGGAACCGGCAGGAACATTAGTACAGCCCATATCCGAGACTTTGGTCAAGGTAACACCGCCGTTTGTATCCAGAATAACCATGGTAATGCGTTCGCCGGAAATAAAGTCAAGTGTCTGTTGATAGAGGATGGGGCCATTGGTGCGTCGTACTGTCACAGTGTGGAAACCATCAGAAATTTGAGTGTAATTGGAAA
>JAZRLX010000083.1:0-3105 GCA_045647085.1 Pilosibacter sp. | reverse complement strand
CCGGCTGCAATGGCAGATTCCAGAGGATAAAATCCTACAAATTTTCCTAAAACAGAGGCTGTTAAAGTGATGACCGTCACCACCAATACGACTGCGAGCAGATAGAACGGAGTCAATGTCTTTAAGATCGTTCCAAGATCGATCAATGTAAATCCGATTCCTGCTAATGCTGCAGCTGTCCAGCTGTGGATCGCAAACTGTCCCCACTCTCTCGCCGCGTCTTCCAGTTCCTCAGACATAATACCGGTTCCTTTTACTAAAACAACTGCAATGATCATCCATGCATAAGTCGGAATGATCTCGATATAATTGTGAAGCAATGCACCTAACTGATAAAAGACAAACGCAATAACCATACCGGTACAAAGGTTTGCAAATGTCGGCTTCATCGGCGGAGTTTTCTTCACCGGTTTTCCGTCATTTACCAGCATACCGTTTCCGGTTACTTCCGGATGTTTACTTCCATAGTTGTTAAGAAGTCCACCATACACGATCGCTATAATATTTCCTAATACAGTGGCAGGAGCCATCTTAGTCAATGCTTCCGATGCTTCAATCCCCAGCGCCTGTGCATAGATGCCGGAAAGCGGAACTGTTCCGGCCGTCATACCGCCACTGGTCATCGGAACACCGATGAACAAGATTCCATTCCAGAAACCATCTCCCATCAAAACACCAAGCAAACCGGAAGTCAGGATTCCGACTGCAAGTGAGATCAAGGCCACCGGAAGAAGTTTTACGGTCGCACGCAGAAGAAGATTTCGGTCGATATTAAAAAGGCTTCCCGTGATCAAAGCAGCAATATAAAACACTAAAAAACCGCTTTTATTGACAAAATAGTCCATGGTCTCAAAGGTCTGCTGCGGAATGATCCCTGTCGCCTGGATCGCTGCTGCACCCAAAATACAGATGACCGAGCCGCCCAGATATGTTTTCACCACAGGAACCGTCTTTCCGATGGTATTTAATCCTTCACCGAATACCATCAGCACCAAAAACGCCGGAACCAGGCTGTTCGGTATGCATCCGGCTGCCATGCACGCAACGGTCAGTGCAAGTACTGCCAAATACAGGGGCAATGGAAGTCCCAGAATCTTTATCTCTTTCATGTGGAATCCTCCTCTTAATAACTTCTAAGTACCGCACTTCCGTCATCGACGGTTTTCTCAATCCTCTTGATCACAACCTCATAACCGTTTTTTTCGCTCATCTGAACATAAACACGATCTCCGACCTTATGCCCCATAAGTGCTTTTCCCAGCGGAGACTCAGAACTGATCATATTGTTCAGAGAATTACCACGGATAGAAGTAACGATCTGGTATGTCTCCGTCTCATCATCCTCTTCAAAATATACGTCCACAGTGTTATACAGTCCGACTTCGTCCTCTTTCGATTCATCTGAAACGACTTTTGCTGTACGGATCACTCTCTCCAGATAACGGATTCGGCTTTCATTTTTATTTTTGTCCCTTTTCGCCGCATAATATTCAAAATTTTCACTCAGATCGCCCTGCGCTCTCGCTTCTTTTACCGCTTCGATGGCTTCCTTGCGGACTACCAGTTTGCGATATTCGATCTCTTCTTCGATTTTTTTAATGTCCTTTTCTGTCAGTTCATTGCGCATCTCGCAATCCTCCTGCTTCTACTTCTTTTTATCCGGCACTTTTTTCAGCCACTGATACAAAGAAGCGGATTTCACGCTGTCACCATCACAAATCGTCGTACGATTCTTTCCTTGACGCTTGGAGATATAAAGAGCCTCATCGGCACGGTCAAAGAATTCGGTTGTTCCCCAGCCACGCTTCCATATTGCAATACCAGCACTGATAGTAACCGGTTCGTTGCGGAAATCAAATGCAATCTGCTCCATCTCCTGACGGATCATCTCCACCGTACGGATGTAATCATCGATGGTTCCATTCTGGAATAAGATCGCAAACTCTTCACCACCAAATCGGGCTGCCGTATATTTGTCCCCACAGATTTCCCGCATAATACGTGCGAGTTCTAAAATGACCATGTCGCCTTTTACATGTCCATACGTATCATTTACTTTTTTGAAATCATCAATATCAATCACTGCAACAGCCGGACGTTTTCTCAGTTCTGCTTCATCCACAAGTTTTTTCAATCCTGTCTGGAAAGAAGTATGACCATGCAGTCCGGTTTTCTGGTCATATTTCAGCTGGTCCATGATCTCCATACGACTGCGATTGAGCATCTCCATCTTGCGATCTTTCTGATACTCATACTGCATCAATACGTCGCAAAGAATGTTGGCGCTCAGCACAATGGCCACTGCAATCAGATAACTGGAGAAAAAGTATTTGGCATCACTCTCATTGATTTTCGGACCTACAAACTGAATCACAGTCAGACATACCAGGCTCAGGGCTGTAATTCTCCGAGTCAGCTTCCGGTCATGGAAAATGACCGAGATAAAGACAGGGAAACAAAAAGTTGTAAAGGTTACAAAAAACACCCGGTGGATCATCGCCAGCACAAAACAGATCAAAGTCAGCTGTATCAATGGAACATGATTCATAAGTTCCTGTCTCACGCACAGCTTTTGCATTACCACATATCCGATTGAAAGAATGATTACATTCAAAACAGTCGGTAGAAACATATACCAAAAGATATACTCTCCAAATGGATGCTCTCTGAGTCCCTGAACCTCAAAAACGAGGCACATGATCAGTTCCATCAAAAAAATTACACTCGCAAATATTAAGTTGGAAGCAAAAATTGCTTTACACCATTTCGGTTGATCTTCACTGTAGATCCTCTCAAATTTTTCAGTCATCCCTGATCTGCCCTCCTTTCCGATATTTATTCACTATTATACCAAATTGTGCCAACAATTCCTAGAGTCAAATTTACGTTTTTAACTCCTTTTGTACTCTATGCCTCAAACGCTGTCTGCATTGCCTGATTGATCAGTTCTTCCTGATATTGTTTTGTATACAGATTATAGTATTCGCCCCGCTTCGCGATCAGTTCTTTATGAGACCCCTGCTCTATGATTTTTCCATTCTTGATCACCAGGATAATATCTGCCTGACGAATGGTGGAAAGTCGATGAGCGATCACAAAGGACGT
>JAZRLX010000082.1:0-11205 GCA_045647085.1 Pilosibacter sp. | reverse complement strand
AACTCAACACGAACCGGGATACCGCGCATCTCAGACTCACTGAACTTCCAGCCCGGGCTCTTATCAGAATCATCAACTTTTACGCGGAAGTTGGAGAGTGCACTCTTCACTTCGTATGCTTTATCAAGCACGCCTTCCTGGTTCTGGCGGATCGGAACGATCACAACCTGAGTCGGAGCTACCATTGGTGGTAATACAAGACCGTTGTTGTCACCGTGTACCATGATGATCGCACCGATGAGACGTGTTGTCATACCCCAGGATGTCTGGTGTACGTGTTTTAATGTGTTATCTTTGTCAGAGAACTGGATTCCGAATGCTTTCGCAAAACCCTCACCGAAGTTATGGGATGTACCGGACTGAAGAGCCTTACCGTCGTGCATAAGAGCCTCGATTGTGTAAGTAGCTTCTGCACCTGCAAATTTCTCTTTCTCTGTCTTCTGACCGCGAACAACCGGGATCGCAAGAACTTCCTCACAGAAGTCTGCGTATACGTTTAACATCTGGATTGTTCTCTCCTGAGCTTCCTCAGCAGTTGCGTGAGCTGTGTGACCCTCCTGCCATAAGAACTCTCTGGAACGAAGGAACGGTCTTGTTGTCTTCTCCCAACGAACAACAGAACACCACTGGTTGTATAATCTCGGAAGATCACGGTAGGACTGGATATCTTTTGCATAGAAATCACAGAACAGTGTCTCAGATGTCGGACGTACGCACATACGCTCCTGTAACGGCTCAAGACCACCGTGTGTTACCCATGCAACTTCCGGTGCGAAACCTTCTACATGATCTTTCTCTTTCTGGAGAAGGCTCTCCGGAATGAACATCGGCATGTAAACGTTCTTAACACCTGTCGCTTTGAATCTTCTGTCTAACTCATTCTGGATATTCTCCCAGATCGCATATCCGTCCGGTTTGATCACCATGCAGCCTTTTACGCTTGCATAGTCACATAACTCTGCTTTCTTTACAACGTCTGTGTACCACTGCGCGAAATCTACTTCCATGGAAGTGATCGCTTCGACCATTTTTTTGTCCTTTGCCATGACTAATATCTCCTTTTGCTTAATATAAACGAAAAGGCTGACGTTCCCGAAACAGGGACCGTCAGCCGGCGTTACCACCCAAATTAGCTCCCACCTCATATGGGAACTCTCCTCATATTCCTTTAACGCAGGATTACGTTGCATTTCTTGCTCCTGCACTGCCCAATTTCTTTGCCCCGGCACTGCAAGACCAATCACACAAAGCTCCGAGGCCGGTTCAGCTGTCTGCGCTCATGGAAAGTCGCACCTAATCTTTCCTCTCTGAAATGCCGCTTAACACTTACTTTTCCTCTTCATCGCCGATGATCTTTATGGCTTATATACTGAGAATTCTACGTCTTTTCCGAACATTTGTCAAGACTGTTTCTAGAAGCACTTCTCCAGCACATCTTTGTCCAGTCCATGTTTGCAAGTCAGCTCGCCCATGATAAAATATGCGATACCGCCAAACAAAATGCCCCATACGACTGCATTGATACCCAGCACGGTAATCTTAAACTGATAACTGATCACATACACCAGTACACCGATCAATGTAGAAGCGATCGCTGCTTTATCATTTCCTTTTTTATAGAAGATACCGCCAACGATCGGCCAGAAGAAGCAAGACTCCAGACCGCCCATGGCAAATAAATTGATAAAGAAAATGATATCCGGCGGTGTCAGTGTCATCACGAACACCAGAATTCCAAGCAGTAAAGTCACCGCCAAACTGGACTTGGACAAATTCTTCTGGAATTTTTCCTTTTTCACCGGATCATTCTTCACGATGTATGTACCCCACAGATCTTTCACGATCGATGCAGAAGCAAGGATCAAAAGTGAGGAAACTGTGGACATCACAGCTGCCATCGGAGCAGCAAGGAATAAACCGGCTGCGCCAACCGGCATGATCTGCTGAATAATGGTCGGAATAAAATAGTCTGTGGACGCAAATGTCTGACCGCCGGTCAAAGCACCTGCCCACACACCTGCTGTGTGCATACCGATCATCAGAACACCGACCACGATCGTTCCGATAAGCATCGCACTGTGACAGCTCTTTGTATCTTTAAAACCCATACCGCGGACTGCTGTCTGCGGAAGACCCATGACACCAATACCGACCAATACCCAGAATGAAAGCAGCGCTCCCGGCGTATATCCGGTGCCTGTCAGATCATCCCATCCCGGTAAGGATGTATCCAGTGCCACACTCATGGCCTCAAAACTTCCAATATTACGAATTACATAAAAAACAAATAAAAACGTTCCGATCAACATCACGACACCTTGAATCGTGTCTGTGACTACAACAGCCGTAAATCCGCCGAATGCAGTGTATACAATCACCACCACGGCAAAGATCGCCAACGCTGCCCAATACGGAAGACCGGTTACGGACTCGATCAAAGTCGCTCCACCGATAAACTGTGCGATCATCTGTGTCACAAAGAATACCAGCATCAGGAGTGTAGTAAGAATCACAAGCGCGTCCGACTTATAGCGGGCCTTCAGATATCCGGCTACGGTCACTGCACCTGTTTTTCTGGAAACAATGGCGAACTTTTTACCAAGAACACCCAGTGTCAAGAAAGCCGCACCGATCTGTACACCGCTGACCCACGCCTGGCTGAAACCATAGGTAAGTCCTGCTGCACCCGGACCACTGACAAAAGAACTTACACTTGTATAAGTCGCAACTGTCGTCATCGCCAGAACAAAACCACTCATTCCTCTGGATCCGATGAAATACTTCTTTTCGAAGTTCATGGAGCTTTTTTTATCCTCGCGTTTACTGATCAACATACCGATTCCGGCATTTACGATCAGGTAAATCACAAGGATCGCCAACATCATCATCTGATTCTGTGTCATCACTGAGTACCGCCTTTCTCCGCCTCATCAGACGCTTCTTCGCCCAGATCAAAATCCACGAATACGTTCTTCAGCAGAATTATGACTCCAACCACAGATATCACAAACGCACCGATCGTACTCACGAAGAACCAAAGCGGCATACCAAATACAAGAAAATCAATGCCATTGAGCGCAAAAGCAGTACCAATGTGCCATGCTGCCACAATTGCAAAAAGGATCAGCGTCGCCTTCATTTCCTTGAGGATCTGCTGATGCTTTTCAGCATCGGTCATTTTTTTCATTTGGATTCCTCCTATTAAATTAAAAAATTCCGGCAGTTGCACTCGAACGATATGCACTGCCGAAATTATGGTATCATATTATATTAAAAAATGCAAAAACTTTTTAGTCCTGCTTCTGTCTTGCGTATAAAGCCACACCGGAGATTACCACCAGCGCGCCTAAGATCTGAGTCACACCCGGAATCTCACCAAACAGCCACACTGCATTGGAAGCCGCGAAAACCGGCCCTGCCAGCTTTACTGTACTTACATAAGTTGGTTTCAGGTACTTTAATGCCCAGCTGTAAACAGTATGTCCCATCAGGTTGCAGAACACTGCCAGACAAAGGGCGAAGAACCAGTTGATCGGCTCATAGCCAAACATCGGAGTTCCTGTTGCCACAGTAATACCCACTAAGGTGAAAAAGCTTGCAATATAAAGCACATATGTATAAGCAGTTGTACTGATCCTTGCACGCTGTCTTGTACCGATCAGAGTGTACACTGCCATCAGGATCGCTGCCAGCACCGCAAGGAAATCACCAAACAGTCCGCCATGACCACCGGTCTGGTCTGCCATCGCAATGATCACGGAACCGATCAATGCAACACCGATCGCAAGGAACTCGCCCTTTTTCAGACGTTTTCCGAAGAATAAAATATAACCGATCGCAGCAAAGATTACCTCTGTGTTGCAAAGTACTGTGGAACTTGCAACGGTTGTGAATCGCAGAGACTCAAACCATGTAAACAGGTGGAACGCAAAGAATACACCTGCCAATGCACTCCAGAGAATATCTTTTTTGCTCAGTGAAAGAACTTCTTCTCTCATTTCCTTTTTCAAAAATACATACGGAGTTAACAAAAGAACTGCCATAAACAGACGATAAGTCGCTGTCACACAGCTCGGTGTTGTCATTGATTTTACAAACGCCGACGACAGAGAACAGCTAAACACGCCGGCCAACAAGATCAATTTCGGAATTCTGTTAGAATTCGCTTCTAAATTCATACTCTTACCTCTCTTTTGTACGCGGGACACGTACGGTATTACTTTCCCATCTTCCCTATATTAATACTCGTTCCATATAAAGTCAATGCAATTCCTCATTCCAATAAAATGCGACCATGTCCTCAATGATCAGCAAGCCCAACGGTCCCAGTAAAAATCCGATCAAACCAAACAGACGAATCCCCACATACATTGACATCAGCGTCTCAATCGGAGATAAGCCAACCTTCTCTCCCATGATCCTGGCTTCCAGCATCTGCCTTAATACATACGCAATTCCAAACATGGAAAGCAAAACAACTCCGGAAAACCATCTTTTTTGTATACAAAGAATGATCCCCCAGGGCACTAAAATTATCCCGGCTCCCACAAACGGAAGAGCATCCATCAATCCGACTCCGATTCCCAACAGAAGCGCGTATTCGTTTCTTATTAAAAGTAACCCCAGTGTAAACAGTACACTGTTCACACTAAGGATCACAAGCTCTGTCTTGAGCCATGCACCGACCGCCGTTCCGACTCTCCGACCAACAATGGCAATCTCTCGATGAAACACAGACTGACTCTTCTTCTCGCGGATCCCTTCCATTTCACGCAAAAACATCAGCGTTGCGATCACAAAAATGACCAGAAAAATGATCCCTTCTCCCAGCCAGGTAATCACATTCATCGAATTATTCACGATCGCAGGTATCGTCGCCTCCAGCATGCTCCAAAATCCGGACAACCTCACTTCCAACCAGGAAATGCACTGGGGAAGGATCCCTGCAAACTCCTCTAACTGTACGAACAAACGACTTCCTATCCAATATAGCAAAACTCCGAGAATGGTAAATAACCCCAGCAATTCCACTGCCCCGATCCACACGACCAAGGACGAAAACCCAGGAATTTTCCCTCTCAAAATCTTTCGTTCCAGATACCTGACAGATGGCTGCATCCACAATGCCACTCCGTAGGCACACAAAAAGGGAACCACGAGAGGCAGAAGGTATCGGAATCCCAAATACACTGCCCCCGTAATTCCCAATATAAATAAAATTTTCTTCAGTTTCCTAACCGGATTTACCATGGACTCACCCGCTTTTTGATTTGTACTTCCTTTGTACAAACCTTAGTATGAGCCAAATCTTAATTCTTATTCCGCACTTTTCTAACATGTGAATCAGCTAAAAAGTCGGAATGCTCCACCAGACGGTTTTATGGAAAATTCCATGCGTTTGCCTGTGGTTGGGTGGTCAAATGCCAGTGATACTGCGCACAGTGCAAGAGGTTCACGCTTTCCGACAAACATCGGATTATAACGACCATCTCCATAAAGCGGCAGATCGTGTCCGGAAAACTGCACGCGGATCTGATGGTGTCTTCCTGTCAGCAAGTGGATCCGCACATGACTCAGTACACCGTCCTTTGTTTCCACAGTTTTCAGAAGTTCATAACTTAATTCTGCACGTTTCGACTCGTTTTCCCCTTTATCCACAATCTGTGAATAATTTCCATCCACAGACTTCTTCAGGTAATCCACAAAGTTATCCACATTATTCACAGGTTTTCCACACACAACTGCCTCATAAAATTTGTCCATTTTTCGATTCTGAACCTGCTCACTTAACGCAGCTGCGGCTTTTTTCGTCTTTGCATAGACCATAACACCGGAAACCGGCTTATCCAGTCTGTGGATAACTGCCACATACGGCTCTTTTCCCGGTGTGCATAACTTGTTGATAACCATATGTTTTTTGATCTCACTGAGCATATCCGGCGCAAATTTCTTCGCTGCCTGAGATTCCACACCTGCAGGTTTTACAACAACAATGATCTCCTGATCCTCATATAATACTTTTAACATCTTTCTGTCCCCTTATCTTGTGACAATTCAAAGAAAATATCTCTTGCATAATCTTCACGCAAATGATATATTATATTACAACACATAGTTTTAAAAACTACATTATGTAGTTATTGTTTTCCAAATTAATTGTTTACTCGGAGGTGCACACATGAAATTTAACATCAAAGATCCGGGCAGCGCTCTGACCCACTTCATCGCTATGATCCTGGCAATGGCTGCCGCCATTCCGTTGATCGCCAAAGCAGCATTCACATCCGGTCGCTTTACTGCGACAGCTGTATCCATTTTCATCGTCAGCATGATCCTGCTTTATGCTGCCAGCACCATTTATCATACCCTCGATATCTCTGAACATGTCAACAAAATGCTCAAAAAGATCGACCATATGATGATCTTCGTTTTGATCGCAGGCACCTACACTCCGGTCTGTCTGATCGTCCTTGGCAATTCGGTCGGCTACCGCCTTCTGGCTCTCGTCTGGTTCATTGCGATCGTCGGTATCATCATTAACGCCATCTGGATCAACTGTCCAAAATGGTTTTCTTCCATGATCTACATCGCCATGGGTTGGGTATGCCTGACAGCCATCAAAACCATTATCGCCTCTCTGACTCCCGGTGCATTCTACTGGCTCCTGGCCGGCGGGATCATTTACACCATCGGAGGTGTCATTTATGCACTGAAGCTTCCACTGTTCAACGCCAGATTCAAACATTTCGGTTCTCACGAAATCTTTCACCTGTTCGTCATGGGCGGAAGCTTCTGTCACTACATTGTTATGTTTCGATATGTAGCGGTCTGATCAGACCGCTGCTTTTTATTTCTTGCGGTTTCTCTTTGCCTCCAGCAGTCGGTTGAACTCTGCTTCCGCATCCGCGCCTTCTTCCATCAGGCGCTGTCTGCGTTTCTCACGGCGTCTCGCAGCTGCCTCGGCTTCTTTCTTACGTTCATTCTGGATCCAGTAATATCCGCCACCGCCTGCTGCACCGAGAAGCAAGATCACAACGATCGGAAGGATCGGAAATCCTCCTTCGTTCTGGTTTTCAGCCGGCTCTGTAATATCTGCATCGTTTTCTGCTTCTGTCTCAACAGCCTCTGTTTCAGCCGGTTCTGTCGCTTCTGCAGCACTTCCGTCCACATCCACAACTACATCTGTTCCGACTGCAGCTGCACCGTCCTTCAGCAACAGATACGCTTCACCGATCTTTCTTTCATTATAAATATAACGAAGCAGACCAACCGCATCCTCCGGATGCTCCTCCGGTAAATCCACCAGAGTCAGCTCTGCGTCTGCAAACACTGCATCGTCCGGGAGTGTGATCACACGTCCTTCCTCAATTTTCAATTCAGACGGAGCATAGCTGTTTCCACCGATCTCCACCGGAGTCTCTCCTGTCACGTAATTGGTCTCATTCTCAGCAATGTCCACATTATAAAAACTGTCAAAACCAAAACGAAGCAGTTCTTTGCCGTCCACAAAATACTGTCTTGGACTTCCTTTTAAAATAACAGAAACCAGACGTCTTCCGTCCTTCTCTGCGTATGTAACCAATGTATTGCCCGCTTTTAACAGATAGCCTGTCTTACCGGCCACAGCTTCCGGGAAATAATACGGACTTGTCGTATCCTCTGTGATCACCAGACGATGCTCCTGTCTCAGCAGGTAACCGTCCGGATGATTGGAAATCGCTCCGGTTCTATAACTTTCTGTGGAACTGATCTCCAACAGTTTTTCATTGTTAAACGCTGCGCATCCGATCAAAGCCATATCGTAAGCAGAAACATTCTGAGTATCTCCGTTTAATCCGGACGGATTCTCAAAATGGCTCTCCTGACAGCCAAGCTCCTCGATCTTTGCATTCATCATCTCAACGAATGCATCCATGCTGCCTGCCACATGTTCAGCCAATGCATTGGCAGACTGGTTGACAGACTGTAACAGCAATGCATGGAGCGCATCTTCCACTGTCATCGTGTCTCCGATCACCAGACTCATCTTATTGCCGCTGTCCGGCTCCACGTTCATCATGGCAGATTCTGTAAATTCTACGGTTGCAGACAGGTCGTCCACATTTTCTAACACGACTAACGCAGTCAGGAGCTTTGTAATACTCGCCGGCGGATACTCCACATGGCTGTTCTGTCCAAAGATCATCGTTCCGGAATCCACATCCATCACAGAGCCGGCCTCTGCCATGATCCCAGTATCTTTCGGCCATTCCGGTTTTGCAAATGCGGTCATCGTAAATACCTGGCACATCACCAGAACTCCGCAGAGCAATCTTTTTATCTTATGCTTCACTCTCTTGTCCTCCAATTAATTGCAATTTCTCGTATCTCGTCAGCCTCTTGATCGCCGCCTCCCGGCGCATGGCTTCCTCTTTTGTCTCAAATTCTTCAAAATAGACCAACGTCACCGGTCTTCTGGATTTCGTATATTTCGCTCCCGATCCGGAATTGTGCGCCTTCACACGTTTCTCCAGATCATTGGTCCACCCACAATATAATGTATGATCTGCACATTCCAGCAGATACGTATAATTCATCGTCTGACCGCCCTTTTCTATGTAAACGGCAATGACACCTTAAGCTTGCCACTACCGTCCCGTTCCGGTTTCCACCGTTTCGGATCTATATAAAGCACCGGCCGGATGCATTGTCGCTGATCTCTGCAGCCGGCGGTCACATCGGTACCGCCGACCACATAAGTCCTATTCCGGCTTATACTCTATTATATGGTATTTTACCCGAATTGCAACCAGTCATTCTGTCATAATTTTCATAAAAATTTCGAAAGTTTCCGTAAGAAATTCCGTTTACATATGCTCTCTCACAACCTTGATCAGGATCAGTTTATCTCCCGGACGTATCTCACTGCTGCTCAAATGATTGGCAGCCATGATTTCTTCCACACTGGTGTGATATTCGCGGGCAATTTTCCACAGTGAATCCCCGGGCTGAACGATATATCCAACAATTCCCGGCATACGTTTTAATCGCTCCATATCAATGGGTTCTTCTCGCACATTCCGGATCACATTCTCACACGACTGCCCCATGACCAGAAGATCCATGCTCACCACCGCTTTGATCTCAATGGTGTCTCCCCCCATCATCACGGCTGAAATCTGCTCCAAACTCGGAGCCATCTGGTACGTGTTCTTCTCTTGAACTCCGGAAATTTCCGTCTCTGCCTGAAATGGGATCAATTCTGTAAATGCAGTCACAGGCGCTGAATCATCCGTGGTCATCGATAGTACCTGTGCCTCCAGCACTCCGTCAATCCGCACTTCATTCTCTTTCAATTGCACTTCATCGATCTTTAACGTTCCGTCACTGTGACAGATCTGCAAAATGCGCTGCCCGCTTGGTATGGAAATCTTCTCTTGGATTTTATGTTTCCATTGATTTTTAGCCACGATCTGTTCAAAACAGATCACTCCTGTTTCAGGGATCACTTCGCGGTCCAGCGCATAGAGATCGCTCAGAAGTTCCACCTTCTCTTCCTCATACAACCGGATATCCAGTTCCAACACTGCGTCCACTGCAATCTCCCGCATTTCTCCATCGGAGTCAGGATTAATCTCCAGTTCCTTGTGCGCCAGCTTCACGGTAATAAAAGGAATCATGTCCTCGTCCGATTCTGACAGCTCCACCGATCCGGAGATTGGGATCGTCTCTTCCAGACACTGGATGGGCATCTGTTCATCCACCCCCGTGTAGATCAGGAATACTATCAACTCGCCTTCTACTCGGATCCGATTGTCCAGAGGTTTTGTACTAATACTCCGCAGTTTAATGTCCTGCCACAGCAGCTTTTCAATATCCGGACGATTTCCGGATACGGTCAGCACTTCTTTGATCCGAAAGGTATCCTTTCGTCTCACAGCCAATACCGCTGTTTCGACCTCTCGCTTTAGCACCTCTACGTTTCCTTTTGACAGCAGATCCACTGCTGCTTCCACATCTTCAATCTGCTCCGCCTGAATATGTAAGGTTACCAGGGCCTTCACACTGAGTTTTCTCGAATTGATCACACCCACATTTAGATCATCCAGCTCCCAAGTCACCTGAATTGCATCATGTTCGTTTAAATCCGGTACATTCACAAGTTCATCAAATGGAAGATTTCCGGCTAAAGTCATCACCTGTCCTCTCGGAGTCCGATAAAGCACCCGGAATGCCAGTCTTCCTTTGACAGCCACTTTCTCACCCTGCTTTCGTGCTGACTCGATCACGATCTCTCCATTTTGCAGGATCAACTGCTCCACATCATCCATAGAATCCGGTACATTAAAATCATCGTCCAATGTCATCTGAGAGGTCACACGATTCTTCTGCCGGCTCATGTGAATGTGCCTCTTCATCAATTCCATCATAAAAAACGCCACCAAACCTTTCCAAAGCAACACGCTTTATGAAAGTGTATGATGGCGCATTCTCGTTTATGACTGCTCGTAAGTATCGAGGAAATTGTGACGTTCTCCATTCAGCACATACCCGATACACGCATCCAGATTCACATTTCCGACACTCTTGAAAATGTTCGTCTCAATGTACGGATTGGTCTGACGGAATCCTGCGATCAGTTTCTTCATCTCTTTTCGCTTCGATTTTTCCTCGTTATTGTTTCGGTCGCTCTCTTCCGTGAACTTGCATGCACACTGCAGGAATCGCAGGTCATTGTAATCCTGCCAAGCCAGAATATCCGCTTCCTTTACCAGATACAGCGGACGGATCAGCTCCATTCCTTCAAAATTTGTGCTGTGCAGCTTTGGCATCATCGTATTGATCTGCGCACCGTAAAGCATGCTCATCAAAATCGTCTCAATGACGTCATCATAATGGTGACCAAGAGCGATCTTATTGCAGCCAAGCTCTCTCGCATTGGCATACAGATTTCCGCGGCGCATTCTCGCACAGAGATAGCACGGGGAATCTTTCACGTCTTTCACCACATCAAAAATATCCGATTCGAAAATGTGCACCGGAATGCCCAGTGTCTTTGCATTCTCCTCGATCAGCTGACGGTTCTCTGTCTTATAACCCGGGTCCATTACCAGGAATTTTAATCCAAACTCCATCTTTCCGTGACGTAAGATCTCCTGCATGCACTTTGCAAGCAGCATGGAATCTTTACCGCCGGAAATACAGACTGCGATGTTGTCGCCTTCT
>JAZRLX010000081.1:0-2113 GCA_045647085.1 Pilosibacter sp. | reverse complement strand
AAGCGGTCTTAGGAAGACAATTAGGGGCTACAACTCCTTGGCTCACAGAACGACATGGCTACGATCCGACTTAGAAAAAATTGTGCTACAATTTCAGTGATAAATAAAATTTATTAAACGATATCGTGAGGAAAGGAAGGTTTTCGGATAATGAGTGTTGAATTACTGGACAAAACCCGAAAAATTAACAAACTACTCCACAACAATAATTCGCACAAAGTTGTATTCAATGACATCTGTAAAGTGTTGAGCGAGATTTTATTATCGAACATTCTCGTGATCAGCAAAAAGGGAAAGGTTTTAGGCGTTAGCATCTGTCCGGGCGTGGATGAGATCCACGAGCTGATCGAAGATAAAGTCGGCGGCTATATTGACAAGATGCTCAATGAACGTCTGTTAAGCGTTCTTTCCACAAAAGAGAATGTGAATCTTGCAACTCTTGGCTTTGCAGAAGAGAACGTTAAGAAATATCAGGCTATTATTACACCGATCGATATCGCCGGAGAACGCCTTGGAACACTGTTTATCTACAAACAGAATGAACAGTATGATATCGATGATATTATTTTGAGCGAATATGGTACAACTGTTGTTGGTCTTGAGATGATGCGCTCTGTAAATGAGGAGAATGCGGAAGAGACAAGAAAGATTCAGATCGTAAAATCCGCGATCAGTACCCTTTCCTTCTCTGAGTTAGAAGCAATCACTCATATTTTCGATGAGTTAGATGGAAATGAGGGTATCCTTGTTGCCAGCAAGATCGCTGATCGTGTAGGAATCACACGTTCCGTTATCGTAAATGCACTCCGCAAATTTGAAAGTGCAGGTGTGATCGAGTCCAGATCTTCTGGTATGAAAGGAACTTATATTAAGGTTCTCAACGATGTGATCTTTGAAGAATTAAAAAATTTAAAAGCAGCTAATGGCAAATAATTCGTAAGAAATCCATTGCCAATCAGAGGAGTGCCGTATGTAACTTGCGGCACTTCTTTTTATTGCTGAAAATGTTGAAAAAATATGAAAAAATAAGCAAAAAACACTTGCAAGAAAAAGAGGCTTGTGATATAGTAGGAGAGCTGATATTATGCACGTCTGCGGATTCTGAGAGCGGTGCTTTTCCGGGGTACGGAAAAGTCTTCAAGGAAGCAAGATGCAGGCGGAAGAATTTAACCAATGGAGGGAAATACAATGAGCGTTATTTCAATGAAACAGCTTCTGGAAGCCGGCGTACATTTCGGTCACCAGACAAGAAGATGGAACCCGAAAATGGCTCCGTACATTTTTACAGAGAGAAATGGTATCTACATCATCGACCTTCAGAAATCTGTAGGTAAAGTTGATGAGGCTTACAAAGCAATCTCTGACATCGCTGCAGATGGCGGCACAATCCTTTTCGTAGGTACAAAGAAGCAGGCTCAGGATGCTATCAAGACAGAGGCAGAGCGTTGCGGTATGTACTTCGTAAACGAGAGATGGCTCGGCGGTATGCTCACAAACTTCAAGACAATCCAGTGCAGAATTGCTAGACTTAAAGCAATCGAGACAATGTCCCAGGATGGTACATTTGATGTTCTTCCGAAAAAAGAAGTTATCGAGCTTAAGAAAGAGTGGGAGAAACTTGAGAAGAACCTTGGCGGTATCAAGGAAATGAAGAAGATCCCGGATGCTATCTTCGTAGTTGACCCGAAGAAGGAAAGAATCTGCGTTCAGGAAGCACACACACTCGGTATTCCGCTTATCGGTATCGCTGATACAAACTGCGATCCGGAAGAGCTTGATTATGTAATCCCGGGTAACGATGATGCTATCAGAGCCGTTAAACTGACCGTATCCAAGATGGCAGACGCTGTTATCGAGGCTAATCAGGGCGTAGCAGAAGAAGTTGAAGTTGCTGTAGAAGAGGCTGTAGAGGCTTAATTCTAGTGGCAGATCGGAAATCCGTAAGGAACCGGTAGTTTGATTTTCATATATTGGAGGAAACGAACATGGCAGCAGTAACAGCAGCAATGGTAAAAGAATTAAGAGAAATGACAGGCGCTGGTATGATGGACTGTAAGAAAGCTCTTGCAGCTACAGAAGGCGACATGGATAAAGCAGTAGAGTTCTTACGTGA